>JAUIGT010000539.1 GCA_030432615.1 Verrucomicrobiia bacterium | reverse complement strand
GGTTCCGCTTCGCTTCACCCCGCGCTACCGTCTTGCCGCGCCTCCGGCGCTGATTTTCCTTCACCAGCCGTCCAGCCGTCCAGCCGTCCAGCCGTCCAGCCGTCCAGCCGTCCAGCCGTCCAGCCGCGCTTACTCTCCCCAGACCTCCCGCAGAACCTTGGCCAGGGCGGGGTCGTGCTCTTCCAGTTCGGACCGGACGAAGGGATAGAAGTCGTTGGTGCCGAACCAGGCTTCGGTGGCTTCGGCGAAGTATTCCTTGTGGTTGGTGAGGGCGTAGTGACGGCGCTCGCCGCCACGGATGAAGAGCACGCTCTCGTATTTCTTTTCCAGCTGGGCGCGGGCGAAAGCGCTTCTGACGCCCTGGTGATCGAATCCGAGCACCTGGTCGTGGAAAGCGTGGGCCAGTTCGTGCAGCAGGCAGCTCGGCTGGGTGAAGACGTGCTGGGGATCGGTGTAACCGGCCGCGCGAGGGATGTGCACGCAGCGGGCCAGCGAGCGCTCGTAGCCGTTGTTCTCCAGCCAGTCGGCCGACGGGTGATACTGCATCGCCTTGAGGTCCCCGCACTCCTGGTCGAGAACGATGGTGACCTTTTTCAGCCGGGTGAGTCGGTCGGTTGGCACCAGCAGTTGGATGCGCCGCAGGTCGGCTTCGATCAGGCCAAGCGCGGTCTTGCCCAGCGATTCGTGCGCGCCGCCAGGAAGGAGGCGTCGGTCCACCAGGACCGTCCAGCCTTCGATCACTCGTTCCTCGCGCGGGTGCGTGACCGGATTTCCGGAAGCCTGGGCGAAGGAGGTGCCGAGAAGCAGGGCGACCACAATGAGGCAAGGGATTGGGAAAGGTTTCATGATCGCTTTCACTCGGGTTGATCGACCTGATACTGCCGACGCAGTCGCTCCAGTTCCTGCTCGAGTCCTGCCTGGATCTCGGCGTAGTCCGGTTGACCGAAAACACTGCGCAACTCCCGGGGATCCTTCTCCAGGTCGAAAAGCTCCCAGGCGTCGAGGGGCTCTTGCGGAAACCGGATCAGCTTGTGGCGGCCATCGGTGACGCCGTAGTGGAGCGGTACTCCGTGTCCACCGGCTTCGTAGTAGTGATAGTAGAAGGTCTGGCGCCAGTCGCCGGGGGACTCGCCTTTCAGGAGGGGGAGAAAGGACCGGCCCTGCATGTCGTCGGGAATCGGCGCGCCCACGGCGTCGAGCACGGTCTCGGCGAAATCCAGGTTGGAGACGATGTGTTCGTCATCGACCGAGCCCGGTTCGATCACGCCGGGCCAGCGGGCGAGCAGGGGGGTGCGCAGGCTTTCCTCGTACATCCAGCGCTTGTCGAACCAGCCGTGTTCGCCGAGGTAGAATCCCTGGTCGGAGCTGTAGATCACGAGGGTGTTTTCCGCGAGGCCGTGTTCATCGAGGTAGTCGAGCACGCGACCGACATTCTCATCGACGGCGCGCACGCAGCGGAGGTAGTTCTTGATGAAACGCTGGTAGTGCCAGCGGGTGCGTTCCTCGCCGGAGAGGTCGGCCTCCAGGTAGGCCTCGTTGCGGGGCCGGTAGTAGGCGTCGAATTTCGCCAGCTGCTCGGGAGTGTGCTTGCTGGAGTATTGGAGCATGAGCCGGTGCGGTCCCATGTGATCGGCGATGCCCATGGCGTGCCCGATGGCGGCGGAACTGCGGCCGGAGTAGTCGTCGAAGAGAGTGGGCGGTTCGGGCACCTCCACGTCGTCGAGCCACTCGAGGTGACGGAGGGCGGGTTCCCAGCGGCCGTGGGGCGCCTTGTGTTGGCTCATGAGGAAGAACGGCTTGTCGCGATCGCGATTCTCCAACCATTCGAGGGTCCGGTCCCCGATGATGTCGGTGGTGTAACCGGTGTGTTTGACGTTCTCTCCGTTGGTGATGAGGAGCGGGTTGTAATACTGGCCCTGGCCCTTGAGCACCTCGTAGTGATCGAAGCCGGTCGGCGTGGAACCGAGGTGCCACTTGCCGATCATGGCGGTCTGGTAGCCCGCCTCCTGCAGCAGTTTCGGCAGGGTCTGTTGGGAACCGTCGAAGGTGTCACCATTTTGCCGGAAACCATTGAGATGGGAATACTTGCCGGTCAGGACCACGGCGCGGGAGGGGCCGCAGAGGGAATTGGTGACGTAGCATTTCCGGAAAAGCATGCCCTCCTCGGCGATGCGATCGAGGTGGGGCGTGGGAGCGATCTCCGCGAGCGGACCGCCATAGGCCGACAGCGCCTGGGTGGCGTGATCGTCGGTGAAGAGGAAGAGGATGTTGGGGCGGTGGGGCTCGGCGGATCGAGCCTCGTGCGGAGGCGCGGAGACGCAGAGGAGGAGCGTGATGAAGAAGAGGAAGCGCATGAACTTGGTATTTCGATTCAACGCCAGAGGGGCTCGACCATCTCGCTGTTGCGGGCATCCCATCGCTCGATGAGACGCTGCAACTGCTCGGGTTCCTGGTCGGCGAGATCGGTTTCCTCGGCAAGGTCGCTGTCGAGTCGGTAGAGTTGCCATGCCTTGCTGTCCCCGCGTCCCGGGTTGCGGACGAGTTTCCAGTCGCCGGAACGCAGGGCGCCGCGTTGGCCGACGCGCCAGAAGAGTTCGTCGTGGGGGGCGGCGTCGGTCTTGCCGGTGAGAAAGGGAAGCAGGTCGACGCCGTCGATCGGTTGGTTTTTCGGGGGATCGATCCCGGCCCGGGCGATCGCGGTGGCGAAGATGTCGAGAGAGACGATCGGTTTCTCGTAGACTTGGCCGGCCGGGATGGTGCCGGGCCACTGGACGAGGAAGGGGACACGGAGGCCGCCTTCATAAACGGATCCCTTGCCGCCGCGCAGCGGAAGATTGCTGGAGGTCAGTTCCGAGGTCGGTCCGCCGTTGTCGCTGAGGAAAAAGACGATCGTGTTCTCGTCGAGTCCGGTCTTGCGGAGTGTCTCGGTGACCCGGCCGACGCTGTCATCGAGGTGGGCCAGCATGGCGGCGAAGATGCGTCGCTGGATGTCCTCGATGTGGGCGAATTTTTCCAGGTAGTCGTCGCGCCCCTGGAGGGGGCTGTGGACAGCGTTGTAGGCGAGGTAGAGAAAGAAGGGGCGATCGGCGTTTTCCTCGATGAAGGCGACGGCCTCGCGGGTGAAGGCGTCGGTCAGGTTCTCGGTCTCGGTGACCGGCTGGCCGGCGCGATAGATGGGGTTGTCGGCGTCGTAGGCGGGCTCGTTGTGGCCCATGTGGGAGGTGTAGATGGTGCGGCCGTTCTTCGAGGTCCACCGATCCCCCGAGGTGCCGAGCGGCAGCGCCTTGCGTCGCAGCCAGGTGACATGACCGTCGTAGGGCGGCGGAACGAAGTAGTGTCCCTCGTGGAGAAAGCCGAAGAAGGTGTCGAAGCCGCGGCGGATCGGGTTGTAGTGGGCAGTGCCGCCGAGGTGCCACTTGCCGATGAGGCCGGTGGTGTAGCCGGCCTGGTCCTTGAGGATTTCCGCGAGCGTCGTCTCGGTCTCCGGAAGGCCGGCGTCGGGATCCTCGTTGCGGGCGCCGATGGGATTGAATTCGAACCCGAAACGGGTCTGGTAGCGACCGGTCATGAACCCGGCCCGGGAAGCGGCGCAGAAGGGGGCGGTCACGTAGCCGTCGGTGAAACGCACGCCGCGTTCGGCGATGGCATCGATGTGCGGGGTCGGAATATCGGTGTCGGGATTCTGGCAGCCGAGTTCGCCGTAGCCGAGGTCGTCGGCGACCAGGATGACGACGTTCGGCGGGGCGGCCATCGCGGAGACGCTGGCGGCCAGGACGAGCCCCGCGAATATCGGGAGGGAAATGCGCATGGAGGCAAGGGTCCCAGATTGACGGCGGGCGTCAAGTCGCGACGGTGCGGTCGGGCGTCATGGCGTGTGGGTTTGCCGTTGCGGGTAGAACGTTATCTCGACCACAATGTCGCCATGACCGAGTTTCGTTTCATCCTCTTCGCGAGCGCCTCGCTCCTGGCCTGCACCGGTTTTGGTCGGGCCGGGGAAGCCTGGGAGCGGATCGCGCCGTATTTTTCGCCGCCCGAAGCGTTTCAGGACGACTTCGGCGATTTTCCCAGTCCGTTGAAATTCGCCGACGGAAGCGAGGTGAAGTCCGCCGAGGATTGGGCGAAACGCCGGGAGGAAATCCGGACGCAGTGGCACGAACTGATGGGGCCGTGGCCGGAGGTCATCACCGAGCCCGAGGTGGAGGTATTGAAGACCGAGCGGCGCGAGGATTTC
>JAUIGT010000025.1 GCA_030432615.1 Verrucomicrobiia bacterium | reverse complement strand
CCGATTGATCGATTCGGTAAGACGCAGCGGAGCGATCACCATCGAGGCCTGGTTGCAGCCGGCGGACGATTCCCAGGAGGGGCCGGCCCGGATCGTCAGCCTCTCGCGCGACACCAGCGAGCGCTACTTTACCCTCGGCCAGGAGAAGGATCGCTACGATGTTCGCTTCCGGACCGACAAGACCGACCGGAACGGAATGCCCTCGGTGAGTTCGCCCGGGAATCGCGCCAAGCCTCGGCTCGCCCACGTGGTTTTCACCTGGCAGCGGGACGGGCGAGCCCGGCTCTTCGTCGATGGACGGCCGGTGGGGGAGCGAAAGATTGCCGGCGGGCTCGAGGCCTCGTGGAAGCAGCCTTTTCACCTCGGGATCGGCAACGAATTGAATGGCCAGCGTCCCTGGCAGGGGCGGCTGTATCTCGTGGCGTTGTTCGACCGGGCGCTCTCGGAAACAGAGATCGCCGCGCATTTCGCGGCGGGGCCGGACGCCTCGCGGAAGCCAAAGGATCCCGTCGACCTCAGCGGGGAGCTGTTCGAGGATAGGGTTGCGGCCTTGCTGGCGAATCGTTGCGTGGAGTGTCACGAGCCCGGCGTGGACGAGGGCGACCTGGTGCTGACGCGGCATTCGAAGGCGTGGGCGGAGGAGGGGATGATCATTCCGGGGAACGCCGCCGACAGCCTGCTCTGGGAGGTGGTGGAATCCGATGAGATGCCGCAGGATCGCGAGCCGCTTTCCAAGGAGGAGAAGGCGCTCTTGAAGCAATGGATCGACCAGGGCGCGGCCTGGACGGTGGCGGAGATCGATCCCGCCGACTACCGTCACGCCGAGGACAATCCGGATGTCTGGGTGCGTCGGCTGACCGCTTCGGAATACCTCGGGACGGTGCGGGCGACCTTTGGAATCGACCTCGGAGAGGAAGCGAGGGCGATCCTGCCGAAAGACCTGCGCGCCGACGGTTTCAGCAACACCGCCTACAACCTGGGTGTCGATCTTGGACATATCGATGCCTACGCGCAGCTGGCGGAAAAAACGGTGAAGCAACTCGACGTGACGGCCTTCGCGAAGCGCTTTCACCCCAAGCAGAACGTCAACGACAAGGACATGCGAAAGCTCATCGAGATGATGGGCCAGTGGATCCTGCGCGGGCCGCTGGAGGAGTCGGAGATCGATCTCTATCGGGGAATCACCACGACGGTGGTCAGCGCGGGCGGCGATTTCGAGGAGGCGGTGTCCTTCGTGGTCGAGGCCATGATGCAGGCGCCACGATTCCTCTACCGGATCGAGAAACAGCGCGGCGACGGAACTGCTTGGCCGGTGTCTCCCCACGAGCTGGCCTCGCGGCTGAGTTACACTCTATGGGGAACGTCACCCGACGAGCCGCTTTTCCGCGCGGCGGGAAACAGCCAGCTCAACAGCGAGGCCGACATCGAGAAGCAGGCGCGCCGCATGTTGGAGGATCCACGGGCCGTGGCGCAGTCGCTGCGATTCGTCTCCGACTGGCTGCACCTCGATCGCCTGGAGCAGCTGCAGCCCACAGCGGAAAAGTTTCCCGATTGGGAACCGCAACTGGCGCTCGACATGAAGGCCGAGACGCTGGCGTTTTTCGAGGAGATCGTCTGGACGCAGCAACGTCCCCTGACCGACCTGCTCAATGCCCAGCTGAGCTTCGTGACGCCTCGCCTGGCTCGGCATTATCGGCTGAACCAGTCACTGCCGGAAGGGGAATCGAAGGCCAAGCTCATTCGGGTCGATCTGGAGGGCGAACCGGGTCGCGGCGGCCTGCTGACCCAGGGAAGCGTGCTCACGATGGGCGGCGAGGAGGCCTCGATGGTGACGAGGGGGCTGTTCGTGTTTCACGATCTCCTCCGAGGAACCGTCAACAATCCGCCTCCCGACCTGGTAGTGAAACCGGTGCCGACCAAGCCGGGCCTGACCCATCGCGACGTCTCGGAAAAACGCATCGAGAACCAGGCCTGCGGATCGTGTCACGTGAAGTTCGAGCCACTCGCCTTCGGTCTCGAGAAATACGACGGCCTGGGAACCTGGCGCGAGATCGATGAACACGGGAATCGGCTGCGCGACGACGGGGAAGTCCTGGTGCCGGGAGCTGCCGAAGCGGTGCCCTACGAAAACGCGGCCGAGTTGATGAATTTCCTGGCCGGCAACGACCGTGTCGCCGAGAGCCTGACCCGCAAGCTGGCCCAATTCGCGGTTGGGCGGCCACTGACCGCCGACGACGTTCCGGTGATCGACTTGATCCACGAGAAGGCCCGGGCCGAGGGATTCACCTGGCGCGGCCTGATGGTGGCCATCGTCACCAGCGACCTGATTCGCCGCACCCGCACCGAGAAGCCCGAGTGAGAATCGAATGGCATCGAGTGCGACCCGTTTTTCCCGCATCCTATTCCCGTTCCCTCCATGAGAAATCCCCTCCTCCCAAGAAGAACCTTCCTGCGCGGCCTCGGAAGCATCGGCGTCGGCCTGCCGCTCCTCGAAGAAATGCTGCCCACCACCGCCCGCGCCGCGGCGACGACGGTGCCGATTCGGGCCTTCAATGTCTTCTTCGGGCTCGGCATTCCCATGCCGCTGCAGGAGGAAGGGTATGACGATGTGCTCGAACCGCTGAAGCCGTTACGGGACAAGTTGCTGGTCATGCGAGGTGTCGACCAGGTGCGTTGTGACCAGCGCGGCATGAACGCCCACTTCGACGGTGCCTCCGGGGCCTTTACGGCGACGCCTCCGGCGGGCGAGGCGAAGTCGGGCGGCGCTTCCATCGATCAACTCGTTCGCCGTCACGAGCATCCCGACCGGATGCCGGACGGCATCGTGCCGACCCTGGCGGCGGGAACGTTTTTCCGGCGCAGCCGGGTGAGCCGCTACGTGCACAGCTATCATCCCGATGGCACCGTCGCGGCGGCGATGCAGGAACGACCGCGCGACCTGTTCGAGCGGGTTTTCGGGGTGGTGGCCCTGCCGAAGGAGGGCGATGAGGAGAGTTTGCGGGAGCATCGTCTTCGCCACAGCGTGCTGGATTCGGTGGTGGATCAGTATCGTCACTACACCGGGGCGAATTCGCCCTTGGGAAGCGCTTCCAAGTCACGGCTCTCCGAACACCTCGAACGCATCCGCGAACTCGAGCAACGGGCTTATCAGTTGAAAAAGCGCGATCCGAACGCGCCCGAGCTGCCGCCGGAGTCGAAGATCCTCCACGGAGGCCTCGCCGATCCGGGCGGGGAGGGAATCGACATCACGCTCGAGGATCTCACCACCGAGTGGCGACTCATGGCCGACCTCTACGCCCTGGCGATCCAGATGGATCGGGTGCGATTCGGATCGATCACCTTTCTGGCTGCCGGCGAACGAATCCGCCTCAAGGGGAAATACGAGTTCAACGGCAAGACCCGCTACGAGTTCGACGACCGGAGGGAGCGAAAGGCCGACGGTGCCAAGGGGTGCAGCCACGAATACTGGCACGGTTTCGATCCGAAAAAGGACAACAGGCAGCTGCGGGCTCACGCCCACATGAAGATGAGCCAGGTGGCCTATTTCCTGGATCGATTGGCGAACGGGAGCGACGTCGTCGAGGCGAACGGAAAAACGATCCTCGAGAACAGCCTCGTCACCATTTCCACCGAGTCCGGCGACGGTCGCCACTCCGATGTGAAGCGCGAACTCTCAGGCGTGTTCCACGCCATCAGCGGAGCGAACGGGCGATTCAAGACCGGCGAAATCATGGACGTGAATGCCGAGGGGATCGATGTCTACAACACGATGCTCACCGCGATGGGTGTGGAGGAACGGCTGGGGCCCTCGGACCGGAAAATGCGTTCGGTCGATCGGATTCGGGTTTGAGCCTGGCCAGAAGTGATTACCGCCAGCGATTGAGAGAAAGCGGATTAGCCAAGGGTGGCTCGTGGGATCCCTCGGCTTCGCTCGGGATGACAAGAACCCGGGTTCCCGATTCCGCGAGGTGGAATGCGTCGGTTGGAGATTGGCGCCGATCGACGCGACGGGAGGCGCTGGGCTTACGGTCGAAGGTAGAACTCGCTCCGGGTGTTTACCCGTTGATCGAGGCGAGGGAAAGCGGACGAAACTCGCGCTTCCGGAACTTGGCTTCGGAAGTGGACGACGATTCCGTAGACGAGGAAGCCGCGGGGGAGGGGGCGGCGGAAGGTTCGGGAGTTTCGGACGCGGACACGTTGGCGAGTTGGAGGGGCTGGAAGTCGCGAACCTTGCGTTCGGCGGGAACATCCGGGACGACGGCGGGTTGCGGTTCCGGCGCGGATGCCGGAGCGGCTTTCGGTTTCGGCGATGGCGTCGGGGTGGGAGTGGGAGCCTTGGCGGGCGCCGAGTAGGCCTGCACCGGGGCTGGAGCGGGAGCCGGTTGCGGGGCCGGAGGAGTGGCGGCGGCGAGTTGCATGACCGGGGGCTCATCAGCCTTGGGAACCGGAGGAGTGATGGGTTGCTTCGGGGCCGGCGTTTCCTCGGAGGCCTTCGCCTTGAAGAAGCCCTTGGACTTCTCCTGAACTTCCGGTCCGGGATCCTTCTTGATGCCGGCGAGCATCTCGCGGACGTGGGAGTACTTCGTGCGGCCCTCGAGAATTTCGCGACTCTTGTCGAAGTCGCCGTACTCCAGGATCTCGATATCGACGTGGCGAACGCCCCAGTTGTTCATGGCGGAGCGGGAGGGCTTGTAGATGTCGATGGTCTCGGTTCCCACTAGGGCGCTACCGTAGTCATCGACCACGAAGGTCGTGTCCATGCCATCGATCTTGAACTTCGTCCCGAGCGGAAACTTCGACCAGTCCGCGGCGGCGGAACTGTATTTCTTCCCGTACTGGAGCTTCGTGCCGGCGGCGCTTTTCTTGCCATACTGGATGTGGTCCGACTCGGTATGGGTGTAGGCCGTGGTCCGGACCGAGAGTTCCTTGGGCATCGCTTTATCGCGCGAAAAGAGACCGCCGTGGGCGAGGCCCGCCGAGAGTGCGCAGGTCAGGATCGAGGAGCAGAGGATTCGGGAATTCATTCGCGATGACCAGATATTTCATAAAACTTAACATTTCTGGTCGTGGCTATCATCAAAAATTGTAATTTTTCTGGAAAAAGTTGCGGCTTTGAGGCGCTTGCTTCACTTCTTGAGCCACCGCCCGAAGCCGCGCCGGCTCGTGTCGGCGGACATCGATGGGGAAGACAATCCGCCTTCCGGAAATCGCCAGATGGTTTCTCCGAATCGGAATGGCGTCGCTACATCCGTTCCCGGATCTTCACGAATCCGGTGATGGCCTTCCACGCGAGCACAGCGGTCGCGAGCCAGACCGCGGTATCCAGGCTTCCCGGCCAGAGGTAGATTTCCAACGCGAACCAGAGGAAGATGGCAAAGCGTGGACGGAAAAGCCAGGAATAGGGGGCCTGGATCGCGTTGCGCACCAGGGCAAAACCGACCACGAGAGCGTAGAAGAACACGTAGAGGCCGCCCGCCCAAGCCGAGAGGTGGCCGGTATGAATCATCGCGAGCGCGGTGGAGGTGACCACGACCTGATCGGCCATGGTATCGGTGAACGAGCCGCGGCTCGAGGCTTGTTCCCGATGCCGTGCCAGGGGCCCGTCGAGTCCGTCGAGGATCACGTGGGCGAGCAGCAGCACCAAGGCCAGGGCGGACTGTCCCAGGAGGAGAGCAGGCACGAAACCCAGGCCCGCGATCAACGAGATCAGGGTGATGTGATTGGCGCAAACGCCCGCCCGCACGAATCGAGCGAGCAGGGGACGAAGCAGTTCTCCCCGCCAGCGCTGGGACCATTCCATGAATCGGCTCTCGCCGCCGGAGTAGCAGGTGACCTTGGATTTCATGGTAAACAGGGCGTGGAATTGGCGGATTCGGTCGAACTCCAGCGGAAGCATTGCGGCAGGAAACCCATTCTGCGGATTGCCGAGCCCGTGTTACCGAAGCGGACGCCGTTCACGTGGCAGCCGGTGAAGGGGTGGTGAGTGTGCCCGAACCAGCAATGGGTGAAATCTTCCGACCAACCAGGCAGGACACGGTCGAGGTGCCAGGCGACGCGGCGGGAGGCCCGCTCTCCCGGAAAGTAGAGAGGATGGAGTCGGCGCGAGACCCCGAGGGCATCGGACGCCTCGTAGAGCCGGGCGGCGAGTGATCCCCGCTGGCGGTCGCGACTCCAGCTTTCCCGGAAACGGGCGAGCGCGGCCCCGTCCATGCGGAAGTTGGCGCAATCGCCATGGAGGAAAAGGTGCCGCCCAAGACGGAGCCGGTGCTCGTGGACGTGGAGGCGAGGGTGATCCCGGGCGAGTCGCTCCAGCGGTTGCCGGAACGCGGTGAGACAATCGTGATTGCCGAGGACGTAGTGAACGGTCCAATCCGGTTGGCGTTCGAGCAGCGATTCCACCCAGGCGAGCGCCGCCTCGATGGAGTGCCGTTCCGATGGCAACCGCGACCAGCGGAAGTCGAAGGTGTCGCCGTTGAGCACCAGCGTATCGATACGGTTGACGTTTTCGCGTTCGAACCCGGCGAAAAGTCGGTCTCCGTCCGATCGTCGAGAGAAGAGGTGAAGGTCGGAGACGACCGCTCCCGGATGGGCAATCGTCCTTTTTCCCGGCTGCATTGGCGCGGTCATGGGAAGGAGTGAATCACGAAGCGAGGTTTTCGCGGCATCGAAAATCCTTGGTCGGTCATTGATCGAGCCGATGGAAGCCTTCCCGGGTTTCTCGTTGCCTTCCCCGTGAGATTCGTTTGGGTGGGAATCACCATGTCCCATTCCCCATCGCCCAACGACGAAGACAAGCCCGGCGACCCGGAAGAGGAGCCGATGCGCTACGGCATGCTCGGCGAGGATACCTCGACCACCGGGGACAAGCTGGAGAAATACACCGGCGAGGTCGGGTGGCGTTACCTGCGAGCCCATTTCGAGGCCGGCGCCCTCGTCTATGTCGATCCGTCGCTTTCCCTGACCGAGGTCGGCGAAGCCTTCGCCAACGATGCCGCCGAGCAGGTGGCCGACTGGCGAAAATCCGGAGACCTGGTGACGCCCTCCCGGCCGCACGCGGAATACTGGGAGGAGAGCGGGGCCACCTTCCGCGCGCTGGTGGTTTCTCCGTTCGTACTCATCCAGCCCCTCGAATCCTGAACCGTGGCGGTGAGCGCGTTATCGCCGCTTGCCGAGGGACCGTCGTTCGGTCAAGATCGCCCTCCTCAACCTCCCATGAAGAATCTCGCCTTTGTTCTCTCCATTCTCGCCGTGGCCGTCTTTTTCGGTCCACGATTCTCCGGTGCCGCCGAGCGGCCGAATATCGTGCTCATCATGGCCGACGACCTTGGTTTCGCCGACCTGGGATGCTACGGATCGGAGATCGAGACGCCGAATCTCGACGCCCTGGCCGCGGACGGCCTCCGCTTTACCCAGTTCTACAACACGGCCAAGTGTCACAGTTCGCGCGTTTCCCTCCTGACCGGGCTCTACTGCGACCAGGCGGGTTCCGAATCGTTGAAACGCGGCGCCACCATCGCGGAGGTGCTCGGGGCATCCGACTACTTCACGGCCATGGTGGGGAAATGGCACCTCAGCAAGCAGCCGACGGATTTCGGGTTCGACCGCTACTGGGGGCACCTGTCCGGGGCCACGAATTTCTTCACCGGAGACGACACTTTCCGGCTCGACGGCGAGGTCTGGGAGGTCCCGAAAACGCTCAACGGGAAGCCATTCTACACCACCGATGCCATCATCGATTTCGCGATCGATTTCCTCGGCCAGCACTTCGAGTCGGAAAGTGAAAAGCCGTTCCTGCTCTACACCGCCTTCAATGCCCCGCACTATCCCCTCCAGGCGCCGGAAGAGGCGGTGAAGAAATACGATGGGCGTTACGATGGCGGCTGGGACAACCTGCGGGCCACACGCTATCGCAAGCAGCTCGACACCGGACTCCTGCCGGTGAAGTGGCAGATGAGCGCGCGACCGGATCACGTTCCCGCCTGGGACAGCCTTTCCGAGGAGGAGCGCCAGTGGGAGGCGGACCGCATGGAAGTCTTCGCGGCGATGGTCGATGTGCTCGATCAGAATGTGGGTCGCCTGGTCAAATTCCTGAAGGAAAAGGGACAGTTCGAGAACACGCTCATCCTGTTCTGTTCCGACAACGGCGCCTGCCCTTTCGAGCGGACCCGCGGTCGTTTCAAGGAGCCGTGGGATCCGGAGTCCTACTGGACCTACGACGCCAGCTGGGCCAACGCCGGCAACACCCCGTTCCGCCTCTACAAGCAGAACCAGCACGAGGGCGGCATCTCGTCGCCCCTCATCGTCCACTGGCCGACCGGACTGAAAACGGAGCCGGGTTCGGTGACTCACCAGCCGGGGCACCTCATCGATTTCATGGCCACGTTCATCGACCTGGCCGGTGCCCGGTATCCCGAGCAGATCGGCGACCGAACGATCGATCCGCTCCAGGGCCTTTCGCTCTTGCCCATCTTCAAAGGCGAAACCCGTGAGCCGCACGAGTCGCTCTACTTTCACTTCGGCACCGACCGGGCCTTGCGCCAGGGGAAATGGAAACTCGCATCCGCCAAGCAGGGACGCTGGGAGCTTTACGATCTTGACGCCGATCGCACCGAGACCAACGATCTCGCCGCCCTGTATCCCGATCGGGTCAAGGCCATGTCCGATGAGTGGTTCCGGATGGCGAAGGATATCGACCGTCTCCCCCCCAAGCAACTAAAGCCGGTGAAGAACAAGCTCAGCGAGCTGAGTTTCCGCAAGGACACCAGCTCGGGTTCGGCGAAGTAACGGGGCCGGATCCGGCGGCGGGGAAGTTCGACTCACTCCGGATCGTTCGAGCACCCGGGAAGCGGAAGCGGGAGGGAGCCGCTCGATCGCGGATGTGAATGACAAGGGGCGCAAGGCCTTCGATTGCATGATCGCCGGATTGCCTTAGGTAAGAGGCTGTCTCGACCGACGCTCGCCCGATGGTGTGACGACGCTTCCGCCTCCTTCCATGAAAAACGACGATTCCCGTGACGACCAGCCGGTTCCCGATGCCGGCAGCGAACCCGAACCCGAGCGCGCGAAATTCGATCGCGAAGGATGGGAGGGCGCGAAGCAGTTGTTCGGCTACCTGACCCGGTATCGGGGCTATTTCACCGGGGCGATGATCGCGATGGCGGGGACGGGATTTCTCGTTCTCCTGTTTCCCTATCTCATGTCCGAGCTGTTCGGCGTGGCCCTGCACAGCAGCGGAGCGGCGGAGGAGATCGATGTGGCGCGGGTGCTCGAGCGCCGCAACGAAGTGGCCCTGACCCTGGTGGGCGTGCTGCTCGTCCAAGCCATCGTGGCGTATTTCCGCATCACCTGGTTCGCGAAAGCGGGTGAAGGGGCCGTTGCCGACTTGCGGAGGGAGGTTTTCCAACGCTTGATTCGCCTGCCGATGACGTTCTTCGGCGAACGCCGGGTGGGGGAGCTCTCCAGCCGGCTCGCGGTCGATCTCGGCCTGATCCGGGATTCGCTGGTCACGACGACGCCTCAATTGCTTCGCCAAGTCATCACCCTGCTGGGCAGCCTGGTCATGATCTTCGTCACATCGCTGAAACTCAGCCTCTTCATGCTGGCCTGCCTGCCCGTGGTGATTCTCGCCATCGCCATCGTGGGACGAAAAATCCGAGGCCTGTCCCGCGACGCCCAGGACCAGCTGGCGGACAGCAATGTCATCGTCCAGGAAAGCCTCCAGGGCATCAGCGATGTAAAGGCATTCGGCAACGAAGGCTACGAGATCGATCGTTATGATGGCGCGATCTCCCGCTACTTCGGTACCGCGATGAAAACGGCGCGGGCGCGGGCGAGTTTCGTTTCCTTCATCATCTTCGTGATGTTCGGCGTCATCGCCCTGATCGTCTGGTATGGTTCCGGCCTCCTGGCTCTTCCGCTGGACGAAGGTGGAATCGAGGCGCGGAAGTTCTTCCAATTCATCCTCTACACCGTCTTCCTGAGCGGGGCGCTCGGTTCGCTTCCCGAGGCGATCAGCGAGATCCAGAAGGCGATCGGAGCGACGCAGCGGGTTCGTGATCTTCTCGACGAAGTTCCCGAAAGCACGGGAGCGGTGCTCGATGGCGTGGCCAAGCTGCGGGGCGAGGTGGAACTCGACGCGGTCAGTTTCTCCTACCCGGGACGACCCGACGTTCCCGTGCTCCGGGATGTTTCCCTGCGCTGCGAGGCGGGACAACGGGTGGCGCTGGTGGGACCAAGCGGGGCCGGGAAATCGACTCTCATCTCGCTTCTCCTGCGTCTCTACGATCCGGTATCCGGCGCCGTTCGTTTCGACGGAAAAGACGCCAAGGATTTTCCCCTCGACGCACTTCGCGCCCAGATGGCGATGGTGCCCCAGGAAGTGCTTCTTTTCGGCGGCACCATCCGGGAAAACATCGCCTACGGGCGGGTGGGGGCCGGCAACGAGGAGATCGAGGCGGCGGCGAAGAAGGCCAACGCCCACGATTTCATCACCGGATTTCCGGAAGGCTACGAAACCGCCGTGGGAGATCGCGGGGTGAAACTCTCCGGTGGCCAGCGCCAGCGCATCGCCATCGCCCGGGCCATTCTCGCGGATCCCGCCGTGCTCATCCTCGACGAGGCGACCAGTTCCCTCGATTCCGAGAGCGAGCACCAGGTCCAGGAAGCACTCGAGGAGCTCATGAAGGGACGCACCTCCCTGATCATCGCCCACCGCCTGGCCACGGTCCGGCAGGCGGACCGGATCGTGGTCCTGGAGGAGGGAAAGGTGGTCGAGAGCGGAACCCACGAGAGTCTGGTTTCGAAGCCGGACGGGCTCTACGCGATGCTTTCGCGACTCCAGTTCGGGCACGGGCATGGCGCCGGTTGATCGAGGCGCGGCCGGGGCGGAATCGGGACCTGCTCAGGCTCCCGCCGCAACCGGGGCACCGGCATGGCGTTGGAGAAATTCCTCCGCCAGGTTCCGGTAGGAGATCGCGCCGGAGCTGGTCGGGGCATATTCGATGATGCTCTGGCCGTAGCTGGGCGCTTCGCCGAGGCGGATGTTGCGCGGGATGATGGTCTGGTAAGTGACCTCCGGGAAGACGCGCCGCACATCGTTGATGACCAGCGAGGACAGGTTCGTCCGGGCGTCGGCCATGGTCATGACGATGCCTTCGAGCACCACCTCGGGATTGGCGCCGGAGTTCTTGATCTGCTCGTGGACGCCCACGATCTTCGCCAGCCCTTCCAGGCCGAAATATTCGCACTGCAGCGGCACGATCAGCTCGTCGGCCGCCGCCAGGGCGGAGGTCATGAGCACGCCGAGCGACGGCGGACAGTCGAGAAAGAGGTAGTCGGCGGCGTCGGTTTTCTTGAACTCCTTGAGCATGCGACGCAGGCGCACCAGGTGATCGTCGGCCCGGGCCAGCTCGATCTCGCAACCGGCCAGTTCCAGGTCGGAGGGGATGAGCGAGAAATTGTCGTATTTCGTGGGCACCACCAGTTCGGCCACGGGAGCTCCGTTGACCAGTGCCTGGTAGATGCTGTCCTGTTCTCCCGGAGTGAAGCCCAGGGCGCTGGTGGCGTTGGCCTGGGGATCGAGGTCTAGCACGATGACCCGGACGCCGCGCTCGGCGAGACAGGCTCCCAGGTTGACGGAAGTGGTGGTCTTTCCGACGCCGCCTTTCTGGTTGGCGATGGCGATGATCTTCATGTGGGCGAAACGGGGAAAACGGGATTCCCATTCTGCCAGAAAAACGGGCCGGGGAAAGCGAAATGGTTTTCCCCGATCGCGGAGGCGGGAGCGTCGGTCAACCGTAGACCTTGTCGGGATCGTAGGACTGTTCCTCGATCTCCCGGCCGAGCGGCACCGGAGCCTCGGCCGCGGGGGAGCCCACGTTGCGGTAGAAACAGGAGCGATAGCCGGCGTGGCAACAGCCGGGGCCGTGCTGGCGAACCTTGAGGACGAGTGCGTCCTGATCGCAGTCGGTGAGGATCTTCTCCACCGTCTGGACGTGGCCGGAGGTGGCGCCCTTGTGCCAGAGTTTCTGGCGGCTGCGACTGAAGTAGACGGCTTCGCCCTTCTCGATGGTTTGGCGGAGCGATTCCTCGTTCATGTAGGCCACCATGAGCACTTCGCCGGTGTCGGCGTCCTGGGCCACGGCGGTGATGAGGCCGGCGTCATCGAATTTCGGGGCGAAAACGAGGTCGGTTTCGACGGCCTTGCGATCGTCGCGGGAACCGAAGGTGATGGAGGGGGAGTCGCTCATGTCGTGTCGGGGAAAAGGGTTCGACAATCCTAGGCACCACGGGCATAGATGCAACCGAAGGCTATGAAGCGAGGCGTTTTCATCAGTTTCGAAGGCTCGGAAGGCTGCGGCAAATCCACCCAGATCGCGCGCTTGGAACGGCGACTCGGCGACGTGGGGATCGAGGTGCTGCGTACCCGCGAGCCGGGCGGAACCGCGGCCGGTGAGGTGATTCGAGACCTGTTGCAGCATGCGCCGGAAGGAGAGCATCTCGTCTCCGAGGCGGAGCTCCTCCTGTTCGCCGCGAGCCGGGCGCAACTGGTGCGGGAAAAGATTGCTCCGGCCCTGGAGCGAGGTGCCTGGGTGATCGCCGACCGCTTTCTCGACTCGACGACCGTCTACCAGGGAACCGGACGCGGGCTCGCCGCCGCCGCCGTCGATGCCATCAACCGCTTCGCCGTGGGAAAATGGCTGCCGGACACCACTTTTCTCCTCGACATGGACGCGGCCGAGGGGCACGCCCGCGCCGTTCGCTCCCGGGGAGATCAACCGGATCGGATGGAGGATCAACCCCTCGCGTTTTTCGAGTCGGTTCGTCGGGGCTACCTGAAACTCGCCGAAGAGAATCCCGAGCGCATCGTCGTCGTTGACGCCGCCGACGAGATCGAGAGAATCGAGCAACGCATTTGGCAAGTCTGCCGCCAGAGATTCGATGAGTTTTTCCGCTGACAAAGCCTACGACCTGATCGTCCAAGCGCGAGAGCAGGGACGTCTCGCCCATGCCTACCTGATCACCGGGCCCGCCGGGTCGGGAAAGCTGGCGCTGGCGGAGCGGATCATCCGGCTTGCCAACGGCCTCCCCGACACCGTGGAGGGCATCGAGTCGTTGCGCGGGGGAAACGTGACCCTGGTGCGTCCGGAGTCGAAG
Source organism: Verrucomicrobiia bacterium (assembly GCA_030432615.1). GTDB lineage: Bacteria > Verrucomicrobiota > Verrucomicrobiia > Verrucomicrobiales > DEV007 > JAEUHH01. The sequence goes on along the minus strand of JAUIGT010000025.1, from coordinate 10,755 downwards.
TCGCGAACCATTTCGATCGAAGCCATCCGGGGAGCCGAGCACACCCTGCACATGAGCGTCGATCGCGGCGTCACCAAGTTCGCGGTGGTCGTCGATTGCGATCGCATGGGGCAGGCCGCCGAGAACGCCTTCCTCAAGACGCTCGAGGAGCCGCCCCGGGCCTCGATGCTGCTGATGATCACGGCGCAGCCGGAGCAGTTGCTGGATACCATCCTGTCGCGCTGCATTCGCATCAATCTCATGGCCCCGCCCGGCGGGATTCCACTCAGTGCCGCCGCCCGCGACCTGCTCGACGCGCTCACCGCTCACTTCAAGGGCGGCGTGACCGGCATTTCCGGGGCGCTGGGGTTGATGGCGGTCTTCAACTCGGTCCTCAAGGAGGAAAAGGCGGCGATCGGCAAGCGCAACGACGAGGCGCTGAAGGCCGAGTCCGAGCACTACAAGAAAGCGACCGAGGGCGATTGGCTCAAGCGACGCGAAGACTACTACAAGGGCGTGACCGAGTCCGAGTATCTCCACCTGCGCAGTCAGCTCATCGAATACCTGGTGGCCTGGTTCGGCGATGCGCTCAGGCAGCAGTCGGGCGGAAGCCAGCTGGACCTTCCCGAATACGCGGAAGTGACGGCGGCGGTGGCTCGCAAGTTTCCGGGGCGGGAACTGGATCGGAAGATCGAGATGGTGGAAAAGCTGCGGTCCCACCTCGCCACCAACGTCCAGGAAACGCTCGCCATGGAGGTGGCCTTCATCCGGGCTTTCGCCTGAAGGGCGTCCCTCACTCCGGTCCATGGAAACTCCCCCCACGCCCTCGTCACAGCCACCGTTGCCGGAAGCGCATCCCGCCGTACCGTCCTCGTGTCGCTTCAATGCCTGGCTCTTTTTTGGATGCTTGCTGGCTCCGGCGGTGGTGAGCCTGTTCGCCACGACCTTTCTGGGCGAAGAGGGCATGGCGATCGCCGTGATCATCGCGCTGGTTGGATCGGTGATCGCCGGGTTGATCTGTGGCATTCACTTCGCCCGCAGCATGGCGCAGCTGACCAAGGGAGCGAAAATCGGCCTGGGAATCGTCATGGTCGTCGGCTGTGCCGGGGGAGCGTTCCTGCTGGCGTTCGGCGGGTGCGCGCTCGGGGCCACCTTCGCGAGCCGGATGCCCCTGAAGTGACATCGCGAAAATCGATGTCGGGATCGGGATATTCGATTGTCCCGGAGACGCAGGGATGGATAGGGTGGATGGATGCATGGCGCGCCACCGGAGAATTCCTCAGCCGAACCGTCCGATTCTCTCCCTCCGGCTCATCCGGCTTCGCCGCCCGCGTGTCGGTTCAATCCATGGTTGTTCTTCGGTTTTCTCCTGCTGCCGGCGGTGGCCTCCCCACTGGCCTTCTGGGCGACCAGCGGACACAACTACGGCGAGTCCGCGATCGTTGTTCTCATCGGGACCGCTCTTCTGGCCGGCCTCGTTTGCGGCGTCCATTTCACCAACGTGCAGCGGGGTTTGAGTCCAGTCGTACGGGTCGTGGTGGGCCTCGTGTCCGTGGTGGGTTGTGCGGGGGTGTCCGTGGCCATCGCCTTCGGCGGATGCATGGCGATTGCCCAGGCGGGGCGCCTCTGAGCGGGAAGGCACATCCAGACGGGTCCGAACAATGATCAAGCCACTCTCCCTCTCACCCGTGCACGCTCCCGCGCGACTCGGGCAACGGCTCAAGATGACGACGGGTCGATGTCTCGCCTGCGAACGACCCTGCCCCGCGGAAGTCTGGGAATCGGAACCGGAAACGGAGCGGAGTCAGCCGACTCGGGTGCACCTGAAACGAACCTGCCCGGAACATGGCGAGCAATGGTCGCTCTTGAGTTCGGATTCGCGATTCTACTGGCTTTCCCACGGGGCGGAAAAAGTCGATTCAAGTGGCTGTTGCGGAGGCGGTTCCTGCGATAGCGAAGGTCGCAATCCGGCTCCCGACACCATCGAGCGCCTCTCCACTTGTCTCGCGCTGATCGAAATCGTGAATTCCTGCAACCTGAAGTGCCCGACCTGCTTTGCGGACTCGCCGATCGGGATCGGAAAAGCGGTGGACGCGGTTCCTCTCGGGGAAATCCAGGAGCGCATCCAGGGCGTGATCGATCGCAAGGGAAGCATCGAGATTCTCCAGCTCTCCGGCGGCGAGCCGACCCTGCATCCGGAGTTTTTCGAACTGGTCCGCTGGATCAACGCCAACCCGGGAATCGATTACCTCCTCATCAACACCAACGGCGTGTTGCTGGCGAACGACGACACGTTTCTCGAGTCCATGCGCGAGGTCGTGAAACTCGGCCACATGCAGGTGTATCTCCAGTTCGACGGCACCGGCGAGACCGCCCAGCAGAAACTCCGGGGCGGCGACCTGAGGAAACTGAAGCGACAAACGGTGGAACGCTGCGGCGAGATCGGGCTCCCGATGACGCTGGCCATGACCGTCGTTCCCGAGAATCTCGGCGAAGTCTGGGACACGATCGCCTTCGGGCTGCGGTTTCCCCATGTTCGCGGGGTGAGCTTTCAGCCCATGTTCGGCAGCGGTCGGACCGAGGGCGGGATCGGGAGCCGGCTGAACGTGGCCGATCTCGTCCACGCGGCGGTCGAGCAGTCGAGCGGGACGCTGAAGTTCGAGGATTTCACCCCGCTGCCCTGCGGCGATCCCAATTGTGCCACGATCGGTTACCTGCTCAAGGTGGACGGGCGGGTGCGCAGCATCAGCGATTTCATCGATTTCGCCAGCGTGCAGGGATTCCTCGCCGACCGGGTGCGCTACTCTCTGGAGGATCTCGAGCATTGCGGCTGTGAAAACGAACCGCTCGGCGCCTTGCTGAAGCAATTCGAACTCGATGCCTCGCACACCTTTCGCCTCTTCATCAAACCCTTCATGGATGCCCACAGCTGGGATGAAGACCGGATCGATCGCTGTTGCACCCATGTCATTCGACCGGACGGGAAGCTCGATTCCTTCTGCCGCTACTACTCGGGTTTCGCGGATTGCGCGTCGTCGTAACTCGGCCACCTCGTCTCGTGCCCCATCAACTCCTCCCCACCGGCAGTGCCATCTACCTGCTTCTCATGCTGGTCGCCCTGGTCGGCACGACGATCTGGTGGTCGCGACGGTTTCGCTCCGATTCTCGACTGATCCAGATCTTCGCGGGGGCCGTGATCGGGGCCTTCGTGGGGGCCAAATTGGCCTATGTCCTGGCGGAAGGATGGCTGCACTGGGGGCGGGATGATTTCTGGTTCCAGCTTGCCAACGGGAAAACGATTCTCGGTGCGCTCTTGGGTGGATACGCCGGCGTCGAAGGGGTGAAGAAGCTGGTCGGCTATGATCGACCGACCGGCGACGGTTTCGCGGCGGTGGCACCCCTCGGGATCGCCTTGGGCCGGCTCGGTTGCCTCGCACACGGTTGCTGCCTGGGAATGGCTTGCGACAGCGCCCACTGGTTCACGGTGAACGATGTTTCCGGTGTTCCCCGTTGGCCGGCGCCGTGGATCGAACTGGCCTTCAATCTGGAGGCCTTTCTCGTCTTCTTCTGGTTTCGCCGACGCGGAATCCTGGTCGGTCAGCATTTTCACCTCTACCTGATCGCCTACGGACTATTTCGTTTCGGGCACGAATTCGCCCGCGACACACCGAGGCTGTGGGGGGCGTTGACGGGATACCAGGTGCTGGCGCTGGCGGTGCTGGCGCTTGGGGTGTGGGGATATCGGAAGCGGGCCGCGGCGCTCGAGGAATGAGTGAGCCTGCAACGTAGTTCGGCGACTCGAATGCGAGTTTACTTCTTCGCAAACCCGCCCGGCTTGCCCATCCCGGCCTCGAGGCGCGTTGCCAGGTCGGCGACCACTTCGGCGTAGGCGGGATCGTCGGCGACGTTGACGTTCTCGCCGGGATCCTTGGCGTGGTCGTAGAGCATGTGACCGGTCTGCTTGCCCTGGTTGTCCCGATAGACCGAGTAGCGATACTGGGCGGTGCGGATGGTGTCGCCGTTGCCGAATCGGCTGATCGCTTCTTCCTTCACCGAGGTGTTCGGGTCTTTCAAAACCGGCAGCAGGGACGTGCCCTGGAGATGATCCGGTTTCGGTAGTCCGGCGAGGTCGCAGAGCGTGGGGTAGACGTCGATGAATTCGGCGATCGATTCCGTGGCGGCGCCGACTTTCACGCCCATCGACGCGGGCGCGGCGAAAACCAGCGGGGCACGGACCGAGGTCTCGAAGCAGCTGTGTTTGCACCACATGGTGTGTTCGCCCAGGTTCCAGCCGTGGTCGCCCCAGAGCACGATGATGGTGTTCTCACCGAGGCCGAGTTCATCGAAGGCATCGAGCAGGCGGCCGATGTGGGCGTCGGTGTAGCTGGTAGCCGCGTAGTAGCCGCGGATCAACTCGAGGGCCTTGGACTCGGGGAGCACCCCCTGTTTCTGGATGTCGGTGTAGGCGCGGAGTTCGCCGGAGTTGTGCACCGCTCCGTCCGGCGCTCCCTTGGGCGGAAAGTAGTTGTCCGGAAGGGAAATCGATTCGGTGGGATACTTCGCGTAGTAGGAGCCCGGTGCGACGAAGGGCAGATGAGGCTTCAGGAAACCGACGGCGAGAAAGAAGGGCTCGTCCTTCTTCGCGGCGAGGGCGCGGAGCTTCTCGATCGCGTGGTTGGCGAGCTGTCCGTCGGCGTAGGTGTCGTCGGGAACGTCGCCACCGTTTTCCCAGGACGGACCCCGCAACCGGCCCTTGTTGTCCTTGGCACGGTTCTTCAACGAAGCCTCGGTGACATAGGCGGAGGCGCCGGGGCGCCAGGGTTTCTCCGACCAGCCATCGAGGTTGTCGGTAGCGTGGTGGAAGATCTTGCCCAGGGAGATCGTGGTGTAGCCGTGATTCTTGAAATGGGTATTGAGCGTGGTGATGCCCGGCACGTCCTCATCGGCGCGGGTGAGGTGCGTCTTGAAGCGGTCGCGGGCTGGACGGATGCTCGACATCAGCGCCGCCCGTGAAGCTCCGCAGGTGGGCACCATGCAGAAGGCGCGATCGAAGCGGACGCCGCGCCGCGCGAGCCGGTCGAAATTCGGCGTCACCATCTGCTCGGCGCCGAAAACGCCGAGTTCGGGGCGAAGATCATCCACGGCGATGAAAAGCACGTTCGGCTTGTCGGCGGCATCGGCGATCAGGGCGACGCCCAACAGGGTCAGGGCGGCGAGCAAAGAGGGTCTGGTCATGGAAGTAACAGGGTTGCGCCAACTTCTCGGCTGGGCGGGGTGCGGATTGATTTGGAGTCAGGGACGGCGACTGGCCCAGTAGTCTGGTTTTCTGCCCGAGTGAGAAACGGCCACAATCAGGATTCGGTCCTCATCGACAAGGAAAGCGATGTGATAGGGGAAACCTGGCAGGTTGACCCGGCGGTAGCCACCCGGGCGTTCGCGCCAAAGCAGGGGATTTTCAACGATCGCTCCACAAGTGGCTTCAACGATGCGGCGAAATCGCACCCCCAAATTGGGCTGGCGCGCCTCGTAGTCACCGGTCACGCACTCCAGCTCGGCGAATGCCTCGGGATGGAACTCGAGAAAATAGCTCACTGGCCGGGAGCGATTTCCTTCAGTCGAGCGAAGACTTCGTCGGCGGGGATCGGTTCGACCTCGCCGGAGCGGTAGCGGTTGATTCGAAGGGAAATCTCTTCCTCCCAAGCCTCCTCGACGCCGGTTTCCCCGATCTCGTCCACGCTCGAGATCAACTTCTGAGCGAGTTGGAGTCGCTGATCCTTGGGGAGAGCGATCGCATCTCGTTCGATGTCTTCAAGAATGGCCATGGGAGAGATTAATCGATGGTTTCCCCACTGTCGAGTGGGCTGCCTTCACGGAAGTAACAGGGTTGCGCCAACTTTTCGGCTGGGCTGGCAGGGGGCACAAGGCGAAACTCGAGCCATGACGAGGCAGTGGCTGGCGGTTCTTTTCGTGGTTTTCTCAATCGGTCTCGCACAGGGCGATGATCGACGACCGAACATCCTCTTCATCGTATCCGAGGACAACGGTCCGGAACTCGGTTGCTACGGCGATCCCTACGCGCGGACGCCTCATCTCGACCGGCTGGCGGCCCAGGGCGTGCGCTTCGAGAACGCCTTCGTGCCCTACTCGGTCTGCTCGCCGTCGCGGGCGGCTTTCCTGACCGGACTGCATCCGCACCAGAATGGCCAGGTCGGCTTGGCGACACACAAGTTCGCCATGTATCGCGAGGACACGCCGAACGTGGTCACGCTCCTGAAGCCGGCCGGGTATCGCACCGGACTGATCGGGAAACTCCATGTCAATCCGGCCTCGGCCTTTCCCTTCGACTTCACCGCCATTCCCGGGGCGAATTTTCAGCGCAAGCAGGACGCGGGCGACTACGTGGACGAGGCGGAGAAATTCTGGGCCGCCTCGGAGGGAAAGCCGTGGTTTCTGTCGGTGAACTTTCCCGATGCCCACCTGCCGTTTCTCCGCGAAGCGCACGGGTTGCCGGAGCATCCCCAGACGGCCGGGGACGTGAAGCCGCTGCCGTGGGTGGGGGCCGATTCGGAGCGGTTGCGCGAGGTCACGGCGGACTATTACAACTGCCTCGCGCGGCTGGATACCTGGGTCGGGAAACTCCTCGATGCCCTCGATAGGACAGGACAGGCGGACGATACCCTGATCATCTACTTCGGCGATCACGGCGGGCAATTTCCGCGAGGGAAGGGAACGGTCTACGAGGGCGGGTTGCGGGTTCCGCTGATCGTTCGGTGGCCCGGCCGCGCCGAGGCCGGGCTGGTGCGGGAGGAGCTGGTTTCGACGCTCGACCTGGTGCCGACAATCGTTCGGGCCACCGAAATTCCCGCACCGCCGGAGCTGACGGGGCGGGCGTTGCAGCCGCTTCTGGAGGAAGCTATGCCCTCGAACTGGCGGCGATATGTTTTCGCCCTGACGACCGGTTCCTTTCCGCGTGCCTGTTTCGTGCAGCAGTCGGTCCGCGACGAGCGTTTCAAGCTCATCTCCAGCCCTCGGCCGGGAACGGAGAATCTCGATGCGGGAACGTATCTCGATCCGGAGCATCCCCATCACGTGGTCTCCGGGTTGGTGCCGGAGGAACGGGCGGCCGTTTCCCCATCTACGGAGGCGGCCTTTCAGCGTTGGGAGCACCCGCCGCGCTACGAACTCTACGATCTGGAAAACGATCCCCACGAGTGGGTGAACCTGGTCGAGGATCCCGCTCACGCCGAGACGAGGCAGCGCTTGATCGCGGCCCTGGAGGATTGGCAAAGGCGGACGCGCGATCCGTTCTCCGACCGGGAAAATGTCGATGCCTACGTGGAGGAGCAGCTCGACTATCTCGACCTCCGCTATCGAAAGCAGAAAGACTTTCGCTGGACCTACCTGGAGACCTTTGCCGCCTGGCGGGAGGCGGCGAAGTGAGGATTACTCCGAGGACGGACTCTCGATCCAGATCACGTGGGCGGTGTTGTCGTCGAAGACGTTTCCGGATAGATCCACGACTTCGGAGCCGAAGGTGTTGATGCGATCGACCACACCGGACGTCGATTTGCCCCAAGCTCGCCAGGTGCCGTCAGCGAGTTGGACGGCGCTGAGATCCAGACCAACCCGGCACCTCTGGGCCGGGCCCAGGTCGTCGGGAACCGCGATCACGGGCGATTGGCCGTTGGGGATCCCGCCGGCGTGCAGCGAGCCATCCTCGGCAATGGCCAGCCAGTGGGAAACCCACGGAGCGGTGCCGAGCCCCCGGATCCGGCCGAGCGCGTTGAGAGCCTCGATGCGTCCTTGATCCGCTCTCGGGTGGAGGGCGTGAAACCTGCCCTGGAGATCTTCGCCGAAGATCAGCGAATCGAGCGAGTGGAGCCGGACGAGGTTGTCCGGCAGCTCTTCAATGTCGATGACTGTGGGAGCGAGATTCCGATCGCCGCCGGGAAAGGCCCAGAGATGGAGTTCCCGATTCCGGTCGAGCACGGCGGCGGCGATGTCGTTGGAGGCTACGGAGATGGCCCCTTCGATTTCTCCCAGGATCTCCGGATTGGGGAGGGCAGAATGGGCGGCTTCCCGGGAACGCGAGACGGTGCCGTCCGCGTGGAGAAAGAGGGGCACGAAGTAGCCGAGCGAAAAATCGACGATCGGAGGGTGTTTGGCGGCCGGGTCGGGTTGCATGAAGCCCTGAAGCTCTCCGTTGGCGCGGAGGCCGTGAGCCCAATGGGGCATGCGGGAGACGCGAACGAAGTCGTCATGGGCGTTGAAGTCCCGGTGCTTCCCCTCGCCATCGACGGGCATCTCTCCGCCTCCGGACAATTGCCCGAAGCCGAAGACGCTGCCCGAGGGCAAGGTCTGGAGTCGGGCGAGCGTTGGACGGGAGAAGAGCGGCTCGGTGCTTCCTTCCTGGTCGATGGCGATCAGGACTTCGGGGGCGGCGGGGAAAGGAAGCTGTCCCGATTCGAGAGCGGTCCGCAGGCTTTGGAGGAGGCGGGCGTCCACGGGATTGCTCTCTGTCTCCTCCGCCAGCTCAGCCAATTCCGAATCGAGCGCGCGAGCGCGGGTGGCGAGTTCGGCGGTGTGATCATTCTGGATATCCTTCAGTTGCTCGCGATAGAAACCGCGAAGTGTGGCGAGTGGAGCGGGGAGGTCGTCGTCGGTATCCGGGAGCGGACCACCTTTGCGGGCCCGTTCCGCCTCCTCGGCGTAGGGGAGCACGGCGTCGAGATTGCCTCCCGCGGCGAGATTCTTCTGCTCGCGATCGACGGCTCCGAGGTAGCGTTCGTTGAGGTCACCGACCCGTTGGCGCATGAGCGAAAGATGCTCGTCCCGATACCGCTCCTCGTACTCGGCGGTGATCTTCGCCAGCCTTTCCTCGAAGGGGGGTGGTCCGGTGGGGGCCGAAGGTGGCGCTGGTGGGGAAGCGGGTGATTCGGTGACGGTAGCCTTCGCCGGAGTCGCTTGCGGAGGCGGGGAAGCGCCGGGAACGGCAAAGTCGTTCAAGCGGCCGGTGCCCCGGCGGCCGACCCGGAGATCGAAGGGGGCCAGGATCTCGTTGGCGGGATGGTCCTCGCCCTGGTTCCAATCGAAGCTCCAGGGTGTGAGCGCGAAGATCACGCCATCGACGGTGGGCAGCAATTCGCGAACCCGCTCCCGTTGGGCGGGCTCGAGAATGACCCCCTTGTAGTGGAGGATCAGGATGCCGCCGCCACCCGGCGGAGGTTCATCGACGACCTTGTAGCCCTGGTTGCGCGCCCATTCGGCGCTTTTCCAGGCGGAACCCGGGGCGGGGACCAGGACGGGCGTGGTCTCGCCGGGGCTCATCCATTGGAGGAGGTTGTCCAGGAGTTGCCGCAGTCCGTCGCTGTTGTCGAGATTGCGGGCCTCGAGGAGACTGCCGTGGGCGAAGAGGGCCAGACGCGGGAGCGCGGGGTCGGGAGGATCAGCCACGGCAAGAAAGGTCTGGTCGGAATTCGCCGAGAGGACCGGAATGGCCAGTGGCCCCGTGATTTCGAGGATCCCCGGAATGGATTGGCCGAAGTTCAGGACGGAGACATCGGTGAGGAGTCGCGAGCGCAGTTCCGACGGGTCGGAGAATTCCTCGAGGGAGGGAGAGGGCTCCGGGACCGGAGTGACGGTGGGTTCGGGTTTCGGTGTCGTCTCCTCTAATTTCGGAGCAGGCGCGGGAGTCTCTTTCGGGGCAGCCGGCAGGGCCTCCGTCGTGGTCTCGATCGGCATCTCGGTCGCCTGATCGGATCGACTGTTCTTCCATAGGAAACCGGCCGCGGCCAGGATGGCCAAGGTTCCGATCGATGACCAGATCAGGATGGCATTCCCCGACTGCTGTCGAGGAACCGGTCGCGAGCGTGGCCGCGCCCGGGAGGTGGATCCGGAGCGGGGAGTGGTGATCGCGGGAGCGGACTTCGTTCCTGGTGCCTGGGTGGCGGGAAGCGCCGGCTGCGGAGGCATGGCGGCGGTGCGGATGGCCTCCAACTCGCGGGCGATCTCCGCCGCCTGCTGGTGTCGCCGGGCGGGATCGGCCTCCATGGCGCGGTCGATGAGGGTATCGAAGCGGGGATCGAGGCCGGGACGAAGTTCGCAAGCGTTCTTGTAGACGCCCCGGGGCCGTTTCCCGGTGAGCATCTCGTAGATGATGATGCCCAAGGCGTAGAGGTCGGCGCGGTGATCGATTTCGATTTCGTCGTCGAGGGCTTCGGGAGCGAGATAGTCCGGCGTTCCCAGGGCCACGTTGGTCATGGTGAGCCGGGGTGCCGACTCGCTGGCCGACAGCTTGGCGAGACCGAAATCGGTGATCTTGACCGTGCCCTGTTGATCCACGAGCAGGTTGCCTGGCTTGATGTCGCGGTGGATGATGCCGCGGTCGTGGGCGTATTGGAGCGCCGCACAGACTTGGGGAAGCCAACCGAAGACATGGTCGGGCGTCAGTTCCCCGGTCCGGATCAGCTTGGAGAGATCCGGACCGTCGACATACTCCATCACGAAGTAGAAATGGCCGTCGTTGGTCTGGCCGAAATCGTAGACCTGGACGATGTTCGGGTGCCCCAGCCGGGCCATGGCCTGGGCCTCGCGCTTGAATCGCTCGAAGAGGTGGGAATCGGCTTGTCCCAACTCCTTGGGCAGGATCTTGATGGCGACCAGCCGATCGATCGAGGGCTGCCGGGCCTTGTAGACCGCACCCATGCCGCCCTGGCCCAGTTGCTCGATGAACTCGTAGTTGGAGAGGACCGCGTCGAGGTGCTCCACAGAGGGAGC
>JAUIGT010000538.1 GCA_030432615.1 Verrucomicrobiia bacterium | reverse complement strand
GCTCCCCGGTTCCCATTCCCTCTCCAGGAGATTGATGCGTTCGCGGAGCCGCGCCAGCACGCGTGACTTGGCCACGTAGACGGCTCCCAGGCTCATCGACAACTCCTCGGCGATCACGGCCGGATCGGCTTCCTCGATGGCGGTGCGGTGGAACGCCGTCCAGGTCTTCTCGGAGAACTGCGACCGGATGGCCGGCAAGGCCCGGTGAAGCAGTTGGCGCCGGTATTCCGTCTCCCAGAGCGCCTCGGGGTCTTCGGATTCGTCGGCTTCCTGCTCCAGCCATCGGGCGGCATTGTCCATCGCGACCAGCCGTGGGCGGGCCGATTCCCGGCGCGATCGGTCGATGAGGTGCGACTTCACCACCATATAAAGCCAGGTGCGAAAGCGTCCGCGCTCCGGGTCGAAGGTGAAGGTGCGCATCCGGCGGGTCACCTTGGCGAGCACTTCCTGGACGACATCGGCGGCGTCGCTGGCGGCGCAGCCCCGGTGCCGGGCAAAGGCGAAAATGATGGGGCCGTAGAGATCGACAAAGGCCTCCCACGCTTCCCGGTCGGAAGTGTCGGGAAGGCGCTGAATCAGGGTGACTCGGGTTTTGGGAAACGCGGCTTCGGACAAGGGGAGGAGGAAACGGGTGAAGGACGTGCCGGAAGGATATCAGGGGAACGACCGGTGTTCCAGTCCAACCGGGAGTCCGCGCGTTTTTCGCTTTTCCGAGTCGCTCGACGCGGGGTGGAGGTCAAAAATCGGTTCGCAGGAGGAACTCGTCGTAGTTCTCGCGATTGGCCTCCCACCACTTGAGCGCTTCCTCCGGGGTGGCGAACTGGGGGACATCGCCACCGCCCGGTTCCAGCCAGGCCTGCATCTCCTGCAGCAGGCGCATCCGGCGAGGCTCGGGGACATTCTCATCGACGGAGTGGAACAGCATCATCTCGAAGAGCGGCATCTCCGGCGTGGTTCCCATCTCGTCGAAGGCTTCCGCCAGGGTCGCCTCGTCGCCCTTGGTGATGGACTCGGAGTAGATGGCCACCCGGCGTTCCATCGGGTAGGGCGCGGCGATGCTCCACGCCATTTCCCGGGCGTCGGGATCGTCGTTGGAAGCGGCGGCGGCGAGGACGGCCGTGGCCTCCTCCTCGGTCAGCGCGCTGGCGCTCTCGATGGCGAAGACCCGCAGGTCGCTGACGGGATCCTGGAGCGCCTCGATCAGCATGGCGGGATTTCGCTCGTGCCCCAGCGCCATGAAATTCGAGATCAGGTCGTAGCGTTCCTGGGCGGGGGCGTTCTTCAGTTCCCGGTAGCGCAACACCGGATCGCCCTCCGGCGGCACCCACTTGCCGGCGTTCTCCTTTTTCTCCTCCTCGGGAGGCCGATTCAGGGTCGTCACCTCGCCGGCGCCCTCGGTCAGCCTCGCGAGGCGATCCTGTTCCGCGTCGTGGAGAAAGTAGACCACGATCCCGAGCGTTGCGAGAACGATGCCGGTGATGAGGAGGAGTCGGAGGCCGGGATGCATGGCTGTAAACTGCCCGGTCTTCGAGTCGCGGTCAACGACTCCCCTTGCCGACTCACAGTCGCATCGATGGTGCCGGGTCGGGCGCGGAGTTGTCGGCCGGTCTCCGTCTCTATCCTAGGTGGGAGACTGCGCAGAGGGCATCTTTTGCCTGTCCTGCTTCCTGGACAAGGTTTTGGAGGGGGGGATTCAAAAACCCGGTCCAACGGTTTCGATCACCGTTGCTTCTCTTCGACGATTGCTCTCGCCACGCACCCCTCCACATGATCGTTCACCAGTCCCATCGCCTGCATGAAGGCGTAGGCGGTGGTGGGGCCGACGAAGGACCAGCCTCGTTTCTTGAGGTCCTTGCTGAGGGCCTTGGATTCGGGAGTCTGGCTGAGTTCCCGCAAGACCGACCAGGTGAGCTTCTTCGGACGGCTCTGCGGATCGGGTTCCCAGTTCCAGAAGTAGGTGGCGAGGGAACCGAACTCGTCGCGGAGTTCGCGGGCGCGGGCGGCGTTGTTGATCGTGGATTCGATCTTGCCGCGGTGGCGAACGATGCCAGCGTCGCCGAGGAGACGCTCGACATCCCTGGCTCCGAAGCGGGCGACTTTTTCGAAATCGAACCCGACGAAGGCGGCGCGGAAATTTTCCCGCTTTCGCAGAATGGTCAGCCAGCTGAGGCCGGACTGGAAGCCCTCGAGGCAGATCTTCTCGAACAACCGGAAATCGTCGGTGACCGGGTGGCCCCACTCGTCGTCGTGGTAGGCGCGATAGTCGTCGGGTTCGGCGCCCCAGAAACAGCGGGGCTGGCCATCGGGAGCGGTGGAGAGGAGGCCGTTGGCGGGGATTTCGGTGGGCATGGTTTCGGTAATCAGTAGTCAGTATTCTGTGGTCAGTCTTTTTGGAAGTGAACGGTGAGGTGATGACCAAGTTCCTCGATGGTTTCCTGGTGCTCGGGGGCTTGGGCGATGTTGCGGGTTTCGAGCGGGTCGTTGCGGTGGTCGTAGAGTTCGCGGGCGACGATCTCGCCGGTCTTGAGGTCGCGCCACTCGGTGTAGCGGAAGGCGGGAGAACGAACGGAGACGCCGCGGGCGCCCTTGCGGGTGAATTCGCTGAAGGCGTGGGTCTCCTTCGGGACCGCCTCGGGATCGGTCAACCATCGGGAAAAGCTGTCGGGCTCGACATGGTCCGGAAGCGGGAGGCCGGCGAGTTCGGCGAGGGTGGGGTAGAGGTCGAGCAGTTCGACGGGAGCGCCGAGGCTGACTCCGCGTGGCGCTGTTTCCTGGTCGAGGGGCAGGGAAACGATCAGCGGTACGCGAGTGGCGATCTCGAAGTTGGTGTGCTTGCTCCAGATCCCGTGGTCGCCGAGGTGGTAACCGTGATCGGAGGTGAACACGACGAGGGTATTCTCGGCGGCGGGGCTGCGGTTGAGGGCGCGGAGGATGCGGCCGACCTGGGCATCGACATAGCTGACGCAGGCGAAATAGGCGTGCCGCACCTCCTGGGCCAGGTCGTCGGGCATGGGGCCGTCGGTGGGCATGTCGCGAAAACTGCGAACGTAGGGCCAATCCCAGAGGGCGTGCTCGACGGGAGCGCCGGAGGGCGCCTCGCGAAAGGCGGCGAGGGGCACGAGGTTTCGCTGATACCGGTTCCAGTAAAGTCGCGGAGCATTGAAAGGCGTGTGCGGCTTGTGGAAACCGGCCATGAAGAAGAACGGTTCATCGTGGGAAGACCCGGTCGTTGCCTCCTCGATGGCCTCGATCACGGCCCGGGCGGTGAGTCCGTCCTCGTAGGCATCATCGGGAACGTCGGGAGACTCGAAGAGCGGATTGACCCGGTTCTCGGGAGAAGAGCGGTTGATGACGGGATGCTTGTCGATGTTTTCCGGAGCCGCGTAGACCTTGGGCGCCGGCGTGAACAGCGGCTCCGTCCACGATTCGGGATCGTCCTGGCCATCGTGCAACACCTTGCCGAATCCGCGGGTCCGGTAGCCGTGCGCCTGGAAGAGTTGCGGGAGGGATACGAGGTCGGGATGGGAGACCCGAAAGGTCGCTTCCGCGTTGGCCTTGCCGAGATCCCGGGGACGCAGTCCGGAGAAGAAACTGTTCCGCGAAGGCCAGCAGACCGCCTTCTGGCAGTAGGCGCGGTCGAAGCGGACTCCGCGAAAGGCGAGCGCATCGAGATTCGGCGAGTGGACGTGCGCGGCCCCGTAGCAACCCAGTTCCGGCCGGAGGTCGTCGGCGATCAGGAAAAGGACGTTGGGTACCGTTGCCTCCGCAAATCCCGTCGCGGGGACACTCACCGACAGGGTCAGGACCAGGCGGAGAAATCTCGGCAGAGAGAGGCGTCGGCGCATGACGCCATTGTTGCCATTCCCCGGCGCGAAAAAACAGCGGGAAATGCCGGCGGGGCGGACAGCGATTTGCGACAACCGACAACCAATTATTGATCACCGAATTGCCGCCTCGCCAGGATGAGGCAGGCGTTGGAGGCGTCGCGCAGGTAGCCGACGCCGAAATCGATCGGTCTGACGGGATGCGGGAAACCGGTCCGGTAGGCCTCGGCGAGGTCGGCCTGGTGGCGTTCGCTGAAGACACTGAGGGGAGCGGTGTAGTTGCCGTAGAGGGTCAGGCCCAGACCGCTGTCGTTCAGGTCGCGGTAGGGCACGCCGGAAGCGTCCTGGAGAATGGCCCGACTGTCTTCGAGCACGAAATCGCGGATCCGGGAAAAGCCGTCGGTGTGCATGAGGTAGCTGGCGCTTTTCA
>JAUIGT010000537.1 GCA_030432615.1 Verrucomicrobiia bacterium | reverse complement strand
CGACCTCGTGATCCTCGACGTCATGCTGCCCCGCATCAACGGCTACGAGATCTGTCGCTATCTCCGGCAGGAAGGCGTGGGCACGCCGGTCATCTTCGTCACCGCCAAGGCCGAGGAATCCGACGTGCTGCTCGGGTTGGGGCTCGGGGCCGACGACTACGTGCGGAAACCGTTCGGGATTCGCGAACTGCTGGCGCGAGCGGAATCGGTGCTTCGCCGGAGCGAGACCGCCGCCAGGAATCGGGCGGCTCTCGGAAGCGAATCGACGGAAGCGTTTCGATTCGGCGAATACACCCTCGATCGGCGCGCCCACAAGTTGCGCGGTCCGGGAGGTGATCCGATCCCGCTTTCTCCCAAGGAATACGACCTGCTGGCCTGCTTCGTGGCCCACGCGGGACGCGCGCTCAGCCGGGACGACATCATGGACGAGGTCTGGGGCTACGACGCCCGGGTGACCAGCCGCACCATCGATCGCTTCGTGACCACGGTGCGCAAGAAGATCGAGGCCGATCCGGCGCGGCCGCGGTTCATCGAGACGATTCGGGAGTTCGGTTATCGCTTCCGCGCCTGAGCGAATTCCGGGATGCGGAGAAGCGCCTACCATTCCCTCGATTTTCGCCGCCTCGAATGGCAGCCGTTTTGCTTTGCAACCGGGGTGGATTTCGGCGATGATCCGCGTCGCTGCGTTGCCCCTGAGGTGGCGCGACCAAGGCGGGAAGAGACCGTTTTCCGACCAACCACTCGACCACCATGTTCCAAGCTTCTCCCGATCGGCTCGTCTACTGGGCCAATATCGAGTTCACCTACGACGCCGGTTCCAAGCACCACGGCGAGTTCGAAGGTGGCTACGTCTATTGTTTCGTTCAGGCCATCGACGCCCGTGACGCGCTGGAGCAGTTCCAGATCGAGTTCGCCGGGCGCAAGCTAGGGATCCGTTTCGTCGAGTTCGTCAATCTCTACTCCGACGTGCCCTGGCAGACCGAGGAGGACCAGGAGCACTACGATGCCATCGCCGCTCTCGCCGCCGCGAGCGAGGAAGTGGTCTTCGACAGCTTCGAGGTCTACGAGCGTCGCTGACCGACGCGCTGTTCGAGCGCTTTCGGGCCACTTGCAGGCCGGCCCAGTTGCGGCACGTTGGAGGACCCATGAGCCTCCTTCGTCTTCTTCCCGGTATCCTGTCGAGAAATGCGGTCGCCCTTTTCCTGTTGGTCGGTGGAACCGCCCCGCTGATCGGTTGCGCGCCGGGGAATGGTGAACCGGAGGAAAGCCCGACCCAGACCGAGGCGGAACCCGCCGAGCCACCGGGACACGACTGGCCGCTGTTCCGCGGCGACCCGGAAATGCAGGGCGTCGCCCGCGAGAGCCTGGCGCCGCCGCTGGAGATCGCCTGGACCTTCGAGCCCCCGGTGGAGGAGGGGAGAAAACGTCCGCCCTTCAAGGCGTCGCCGGTGATCGCCGATGGTCGTGTCTATGTCGGCGGGCAGGACCTGAAATTCTACTGTGTCGATCTCGAGACCGGCGAATCGCTCTGGATCTTCGACGCCGAGGGACCGGTCACGGCGCCGGCGGCGGTGGCCGAGGGAAAGGTCTTCTTTGGTGACACCTACGGCTTCGTCTACGCGCTGAACGCCGAGACCGGCGAGGAAATCTGGCGCCTCGAGGCCGACGACAAGGTCGAGGGCGGCCCCAACGTGCTGGAGGTCACCGACCTGGAGAGTGGAGAGAAGGAACTGCGGGTTTTCTTCGGCAGTCACGATTTCAATCTCTACTCCGTGGCCGCGGAAAACGGCGAGGTGCGCTGGAAGCACGAGACCGACAACTACGTGATGGCCACGCCCTCGATCGAGGCCGGCCTGCCGGGAATCACCTTCGGCGGTTGCGACGGGATTTTTCACATTCTCTCCGCAGTGACGGGGGAGTCGATCCACCAGGTGGAACTGGGCCAGTATGTGGCCAATTCCGCCGCCATTCGTGACGGGATCGCCTACGTGGCCCACTACGGGGGCGAGGTGGTCGCGGTCCAGATCGAGACCGGTGAGATCGCCTGGAAGACGGCCACCGGCGTCGAGTATCATGGTTCGCCGGCGGTGACCGAGAAACGCGTCATCGTGCCCGGGACCGACAAGCGACTTGTGGCCTACGACCGGGTGACCGGGGAGGAGGTCTGGGCCTTCCAGGGGCGGCGGGACTTCGAGGGATCCCCGCTGGTGACCGATGACGCCATCTGGATCGGCGGCATGGATGCGCGGATCTACGCGATCCATCCCGAGGACGGTTCCGAGCTGTGGAATTTCGATCTCGGTTCGCAGGTCCTGGCGTCTCCCGCGTTGTCCCGCGGGGTCCTCGTCATTTGCGGCGAAGATGGGCTGGTGTATGGTTTTCGCCAGGCCGCGCAGCCCTGAGATTTCCCGATTTCGGCGGTGGACCGGTCTTTTCCCCGCAAATCGGCCCCTTGAAGCGGGCCTTCCCCTCCCATTCCTTGCCCTGACATGATCGAATCAACCGACGACGCCGAGAAGAATGCGCAGGCCGCCCTCGCCGACCAATTGCCCGAGGTGCGGACGCCGCTGGAGAACGACAAGCACGGCTCGGAGGAATCCGACAAGACCGAGGCCGGCAATTACTTCGTCGCCAACTACCCGCCTTTCTCCTTCTGGACCCAGGACCACACCCCGGCAGTTCACGAGGTGCTGGAGCGCCCCGCTCCGGAAGACACCAACCTGGGAGTTTACTTCCACATTCCCTTCTGCCGGAAACGCTGCCACTTCTGCTACTTCCGCGTCTACACCGACAAGAATGCCGCCGAGATCAACGCCTACATCCAGGCCGGGCTGCGCGAATTCGAGATGTTTTCGAAGAAGCCCTACCTTGCCGGGCGGAAACCGCAGTTCGTCTACTTCGGCGGAGGCACCCCGAGCTATCTCTCGGTCAAGCAGCTCCACGAGCTGACCGGCCGGATGAAGGACCTGTTCCCGTGGGACGAGACCGAGGAAGTCGCCTTCGAGGCGGAGCCGGGCACGCTTACGGAGAAGAAGCTGGAAGCCATTCGCGAGATCGGTGTCACCCGACTCAGCCTGGGCGTCGAGGCGTTCAGCGATCACATTCTCGAGGTCAATGGCCGCGCGCACCGCTCCAAGGAAGCCTATCGGGCCATCGATTTCGCCAAGACGCTCGGCTTCGAGCAGCTCAACATCGACCTCATCGCGGGGATGATGGACGAGACCGAGGACAACTGGAAACGCTGCGTGGACACCGCCATCGAGCAGGAACCCGACTGCGTCACCATCTACCAGATGGAGATTCCCTACAACACCACCATCTACAAGCAGATGCGGGAATCCGGCCAAGTGACCGCTCCGGTGGCCGACTGGCCGACCAAGCGGCACTGGGTGAGTTGGGCCTTCGATCGCTTCCAGGAAGCCGGTTACACCGTCAACAGCGCCTACACCGTGGTCAAGGATCCGGACAAGGTGAAGTTCGTCTACCGCGACAGCCTCTGGACCGGGGCGGACCTGCTCTCGGCCGGCGTGGCGTCTTTCGGGGAATTCGGCGGCGTCCATTACCAGAATCAGGCCGATGTCGGGCCCTACATGATGGAGATCGACGCCGAGCGGCTGCCGATCTACCGCGCCTATCCCACCAACGAGGAGGAACGATTCATCCGCGAGTTCATCCTCCAGCTCAAACTGGGACAGCTCGACATCTCGGCGATCCGGGAGAAATACGGGATCGATCCGATCAAGCGGTACGAGAAACAGCTTGCCTACATCCAGAGCGAGGGCTTTCTGAGCGTGGAAGGAGACGTCATCACTCTCAATCGGGAGGGACTGCTCCAGATCGATCGTCTCCTGCACGAGTTCTTCCTGCCCCAACACCGCGATGCCCGCTACACCTGATCGCGCCGCCGACACTTCCCAAGCCCAGAATTCAGCCGATCTCGCCCAGGCGCTGCATTGGTTGATGCCGCTCCACTTTTTCTACGAGCAGGGGGGAATACCGCTGCCCGACTTCCAGTTTCTCTCCGGAAAATCGGTTCCCTATCCCTACCGGTCGCTGCTGGTCCACGAGAACGACATGACGCCCACGCTGGCGGCGTTCCACCATTCCAAGCTCTACCTCGAGGTCCACGAGAAGATTCTCTCCGACGACTACCTCATGCGGATGGTGACCTTGCACGCGGCGGCCTCCGACGTGCCGGTGGAATTCGGCGCCATCGGGATTCATCTCGGTTCCCTTCCTGAGGACGTGCGGCAAACCGT
>JAUIGT010000024.1 GCA_030432615.1 Verrucomicrobiia bacterium | reverse complement strand
CCACCAGATCTCCGTGGCGGTGTAGCCCCGGTCGCTCAGGTACAGCGTGAGGAACGGCACCACGAAGGCGCCGAATCGATTGACGAAAAGGCCTCCCGCCAGGATCCAGATCGGACGCGGCAAGGCTACGATCTGCTGCCACAGGGTCTCCGAGTCGGAGGGAGTATCCTGCAGCGGAGGGAGTCCGTTCTTGGCTGAGTTTTTCATGGCTGGCTCGGGCACAAAAAAAACCCTGCTCGCTCGGGGCGAACAGGGTCTGGGAAAATCGAACTTCGGAAAATAGTTTTTCGGAAAGCGTCGGAAGAATCTCAGGCTACCTGTTCGCGGAAAGGGACGACCGCTTGGCGATCCGGCCGTGTTCGGCGGAAATCGCAACGACAGCCAGCCCCGGCACGAAACAGGTCGTGCCGCTGGTGCGGGTCATGGCATTGGTCATCCGGTGATTCATCGGTGGAGCGAAGGGTGCGCCACAGAACGGACTTTGGCAAGCGAACAGGGCTGAAGAAAGGAATCGAGATCGCCGTGAAGATCGCATGCCCTGTCGGCTCACCGAAAACAACGGTCATCTCCCGGTCTGCCTACCTCTCCACTTGTCATTCCGAAGGAGGAGACAAGTTCGAGGTCCCGCTGGCGAGCAGCGCCCCTCTTGGCGCTCGCGCTGGTGCGGGCGTGGCGGGAGCCCGGTCAAGCGTCGAGAGATGCGGGACCTTCCTCCTCGTTGGCGGGAGATCCCTCGGCTCGCAGGCTCGCTCGGGATGACAAGAAGTCCCCGGAAAGCTCGAACAGCCCGCTGCTCCACGCTCCTTGCGCCTCACTCCGACTTCCCCGCTTCCCTCGCGATCACGCGGAAATACCGTCCCACCAGTTCGCGGTACTCGGCCGGCAGGTCGTCGCCTCCCTGGGCGGCGCCGCCGGAGCGGAGATTGCCCTTGAGTCGCGCCCAGTCCGCGGCGCTGATGCCGAGTTCTTCCAATTCCGGCGGAAGCCCGTCACCGTTGATGTCGGCCGTCTTCATGCCCGTTTCATTGAGCTGCGGGTTGGCCCCCTCGACGAACTCGGGCTGCATCTGCGGGTTCGGCTGTCCCTGCTGCTGCGAGGGATCTCCCATGGCACCCATCTTCTCCATGGCGGCCTGGGCAAGTTGCTGGAGCGACTGCGCGGCCTGCTCGGCATTCTGCGCGGCCTGCTTGGAATCCTGGGACTGGGCCGACTGGCTGGTGTCGTCGAAAGCCTCCGACAGGTTCTCGGGATTGAGCACATCGCTCTGCTGCTCGGGGGTGGCCTGCATGTTCTGCAACGATTGCGCCAGCATCTCGGCAGCCTGCTGCAGCGACTGAGCGGCCTGGTTCATACCCTGCTTCGCCTGGTTCTGATTGCCCTGGGACTGCTTGAGTGACTGCTGGGCCTGCTGGGCGGCCTGCTCGGCCGCCTTGCCCTGTTGCTGCTGTGCCTGGTTCTGGGATTGCTGGGCTTGGGCGAGCCGCTCCGACGCCTGCTGGGCCTGGTCGGCGGCGCCCTGGAGAGAATTCTCGGCCTGGTCGGCGCGGCTGCGGGCATCGTTCTGCTTGGCGGCCTCGGTGGCCTGCTCCAGCGCTTCGGCCTGTTGCTGGAGCGACTGCGTTTCCTGCGCCAGTTGCTGCTCCATCATGGCGAGGGCGTCATCGAACTGACCGCCCTCGATCGCCTGCAACTGCTGGGAAATCATCGCCTGCTGCGTGGCCAACTCGGAAAGTTTCTGACGAGTTGGTTCCGCGGCCAGGGGAGACGATTGCGAAGGTGCCTGCGACTGCGCGGACTCGGTTTGGTTCTCGGAAGATTGGGATTCACCGGCTTCCTGTTGCGCCATCCGCGGCGAGGCCTGCCCGTTCTCGTTTGATGGTGAAGGCGTCTGTTGTCCCTCGGCCGACTGTCCTTCTTCCGGCGATTGTGCGTCCGCTTCGGCTTGCGCCATCTGCGGCGGCGACTGATCGCCTGGAGCTTCCCGAGAGTCCCCCTGTTGGCTTTCGGCCTGATTGCCTTCCGCCTGCGGTTGTCCGTCGGCCTCCGACTGAGCCATCTGCGGCGAAGCCTGCTCGCCCTGAGTCTCCGGCGAGTCAGCCTGCTGCCCCTCGGCTTGATTGCCTTCCGCTTCGGCTTCCGCCTGCGCCATCTGCGAAGAAGACTCCCCGCTTTCGGCCTGCTCTCCCTCCGGCGTCTCCCCGTTCTCTCCCTGCTCGGCAAGGGACTCGGCCTGCTTGCTGGCTTCGGCCAAGGCTTCACTCGCCTGCTGCGCGGCGCTCTTGGCGGTTTCCATGTTTTCCTGCTCCAGCGAATTGGCTGCCTGCCTGGTCTGCTCGCTGGCGCCCTCGAGCGGCTTGCCCGACTCGGGTTGCTCCTGGTCGAGCTGCTCCTTCAACGCCTGCGTCTCCTGCGCGATCTGCTGCTGCATCTGCTGCAAAGACGCCATCAACTGCTCCTTGAACGCCTGCTGCTGTTCCTCCTCCGGCTTGGCCGCCGTTTCCGTCATGTCCTGGAGTTGCTGCTGCTCCCGGGCGATCGATTCCGCCTGCTCGGCGAGCTGTTCCGCCTGCTGCTGTTGCTGGGCGAGAATGTCGCGCAACGCTTCGGGGCTCTCCTCCAGCATCTCGCCCAGGTCCCGCTGCACCTGTTCCTGCTGCTTGCGGAACTCGGCCAGTTTCCGCATCTGCTCGGCGCTGAGTTGCTGCTCCGCTTTCGAGCGCTGATCCGCATTCTGCTGCTGGGCCAGTTCCTGCCGACGCTGGGCTTCCTCCCGCGCCTGCTTCGCGGCTTCCTGGGCCAGCTTGCGCTGGTCGTTGGCGAGTTCGTTCAGCTCCGCCACCATGCGCAGGTCCTTGTCGGCATCGCCGAGCGATTTCTCGATCTCCTCGAGATCCTTCATCGCCTGGTCGATCTGCTGCTGCGCTTCCTTGGCTTCGGCGACCCGCTGGTCCTTCTGGTCGGAAACGGGAATCATGTCGGCCGACTCGCGCGCCTCCGCGACTTCCTCGTCGGCCACCTCGCGAAGCTTCTCTCCCTGCGGACGAAACGCGGTCTGCTCCGCCTTCTTCGCCATTTCGCGCAGCGTTTCCTGGGCCTCGTTGGCCTTTTCGCGAAACTCGTCGAGGTCGCGCATGGTGTCGGTCGAAACCTTGTCCTCGCGCGCCAGCTGACGCTCGGCCTGCTGCACCTCGCTCTTGGCTTCCTGCAAATCCTTGCGCGCTTCCTTGATGGCGTCGCGCATTTCCTCTTTCTGCGCCGCCAAGGTCTGCTCGGCGAGCGACTTGGCCTTCTGGTCAATGATGATGGTCAGCTTTTCGCTGAACCCCTCGTTCGGCCCCTGGAACTCCGGCGGCAGATTGTCGCGCACGCGGAGTTGCACCGTGAGGCGGTTCTGGCCGTTCTCGAGGTCGAGCGACGCCAGGTTGAGCGAGGCGAGCCCGTACCAGATCCCGGGCTGGCCGTCGGCCCCTTCCGGCCGTGGCTGGCCCAGTTCACGCGGCTTGGTTTCCCCATTCGCGGTCACCAGCAGATCGACCCCGCCGAGCCCGATGTCCTCGGCGATCGCATACTTGATCGGCAGCAGTTCGCTCGGTCGCAGGCGCAGTTCGCGGAAACTCGGGGCCGTGATCCGCACCTGGGGCGCGAGATCGGGCAACGCGGTCACCGAATGATCGGTCGGATCGCTCTCGAATCCTTCGGCGTCCTTCAACGACATCCGCCACAAGCCCTCGGTCCCGGACGCGAGGGGAAAACGCCAGCTGACTTCCGTCCCTTCCACCACCGGTTCGGCCTCGACCGGCACCCCCAGGATCTGGAAATCCGCTTCCGTCACCGGCTTGTTGAGCGCCGCCCTGATCGTCACCTCGGTATTCGCCAACGTGCGGATCTCGCCGTTGTCGCTCTCGAATTCCACCGCCTCGCGACGGGTGTATTCGGGAAAATCGTAGCGCAGCGTGAGCGTTTCCACGACCGGCTTCGGCACGGCTTCGACGGAGTAGAATTCGCTCACCGCGGACCCGGCTCGCACCCGGTAATCGAAGCTGTCCTCCACCGACGGAAAGGTGATGGTGAATCGCTTCCGTCCCTCGGCGTCCTCGCCCGCCGGCGACATCCGCTCGACCGATTCCGATCCGTCCGCCAGCGTGCGGCGAATCTCGGCCCGCTTCAGCTTGGCGTGATCGACCGCCATCTCGATCGTCACCGTCTCGCCGATCGCGACCCGGATGTCGCCCGGCTGCACATCCAGGGTGTCCGACCAGGCATTGCCGAGATCCAGGAAAGGCGCCACCGCCCTCGCCATGAGGACGCCGGTGTGGCGAGGCCAGATCGCGAACAGGAGCAGGAGAATGACGACCGCGACACCGGCGACCATCGCGAATCGGGATGCGCGCCCGGCCTTGAACTCCGTCTTCGGATCGACCCGATCGACATCGACCACCGCCGAATCGACCACCGCCGCGATCAGTTCCTCCGAACCCTTGACCGACTCTGGGTCCTCGCTCGACATCAGCTCCACCGCCGTCGAGATGCGCTCCTGCAGTTCCGGGTGCCGGATCTCGAGAATGCGGGCGATGTGGGTGAGCGTGATCTTTTTCGAAAGCGGCCGCACCAGGAACCACCAGGCCGTCGCCGCCGTGATCGCAAGCCCGGTCAGGGTCAGCGCCCAGCGCGCCGTTGCCGAGAACAGCGTGAACGACGCATCGATCGCCATGATCGCCAGCACGCAGAGCAGCCCGACCGCCAGCGTTGCGGAAAGTCCGCGGATGAAAAGCAGCCGTCGCACCCGCCCGATGATGGCGCGGAGCTTGTTGAGAATCGGCTGCGGCAAGTTCTGCAGAGTGGCTTCGAAGGTGCTCATGGCGGGGAAAAATCGCTCCCCTCAGCGTCGGATACTGCCGGACAAAACGCCAGCCCATTCTCGGGTCCGTGGTGGTGCGCATTCAGGGGTGGAGCGCGACGATCCCTCGTCGCTTCACCAGCCGAGACTCGTGCCAACAGGAACCGGGGCGACGAGGGATCGTCACGCTCCATTTCCACAAGAAACGCGCAAGTCCCGACCAATCACGCCGTTGCGGTCTCCGCCGGAATAGCCCACCCTTTCCGTCATGAAACTCCCCATCGCCCTGCGCGTCCTGAACGTGATCGCCATCCTCCTCTTCGCCCTCTTCTCCTGGGTGCAGTGGAACGATGTCGATCCCGCCATCTACGATCATCCCTCGGTGCTCGATGCGGTGCTGTGGGGACTTTTCTACGCGCTCATCGCCGTGCTGTTCGCGGTCACGTTCTTCCGTCCCATCCCGAAATGGCTGCTTATCATCGCCACGGTTTTCTGCCTCATCGAGATGGGGCGCACCGCGCCCGGTCTCTGGAAGAATCTCACCGGCGATGACGAGTTCACCATGACCCAGGCCAGCATGTCGGCCGAGGATCCGCGCGTGGAACTGTCCCGCGAATTCTTCGGCGCCGTCATCGCCCTCGCCGGCGTCGGCCTTCTCGCCTGGGAGAGTCGCGGCGGCGCGACGAAAACCGGGTCCGCCTCGTAACCCGGGCAGCCTCTCGCCGCGTCGATGTTCGCCTCGCTGTATCTCCCCGATTTCCCGCTCCAAGCCCGACTCAGCCGACAGCCGGGATGGCGCTGGGAGGCCATCGGCATTCTCGAGGGGTTCGATGAAAATCCCGGCGAGAGTTCCCCGAAGCGAACCACTCCCCCGAAGCTGGTCGCCCTGACCCGCGCCGCCGCCGAGGCCGGCGCGCTTCCCGGCACCACCGCCGCCCAGGCCAAGGCCCGTTGCGGCCATCTTCGCGTCGTTCCCCGGAGCCGCGAGGACGAGTCCGCGGCTCGCGGGGCCCTCCTGGAAACCGCGGCCAATATCGCGGCCGATTTCGAGGAGACCGCTCCCGGCCTCGTCACCATCGATCTCGGTCCCGTCCGGGGAATCGGGAAAGCAGGCGCCGCCGAACGACTCGGCCACGAATGGGTCGCCGGATTCGCCGATCGCGAGCTGAACCTGCAGGCGGGCTTCGGCCCCAATCCCGACCTCGCCATCCTCGCTGCCCGCCTCGCCGATCCCGTCCACGTTTTTCGCGGTGATCCGGCCGCCATCCGCGCCCAGCTGGCCCCGCTGCCGCTCGACCTCCTCGACCTGCCCAACGACTACCGTGCCATCCTCACCCTCTGGGGCATCGGCACTCTCGGTGAATTCACCGCCCTGCCCCGCGACGAGATCGCCGAGCGACTCGGCCCCGGAGCCGGCGAACTCTGGGACCAGGCCGCCGGCAGCTGCCACCGCCTGCTGCAACTGGTTCGCCCCGAGAAAGACTACGCCGTCGAGGTGAATCTCGACTACGAACTGACCTCGCTGGAACCGCTCATGTTCCTGCTGCGCCGCTCCCTCGAAACGCTCCTCCTCCAGCTGGAATCGGCCTACCTCGCCACCTCGGAACTACGGCTCGTCCTGAAGTTCTCCGACGGGAGTTCCAGCGAGCAACTCGTCCGCATTCCCGATGCCAGCCGCGACCTCGAACAGCTCTTCGGCCTGCTGCACACGCGCTTGGGCGACAAGAAATTCTCGCGCCCCATCGAGTCCTACGAATTTTCGGCAACGCCCGCCCGTCCCGGCGAGCAACCCTTTCACCTCTTCGAGACCACCCTTCGCGATCCCAATCGTTTCGCCGAAACCCTCGCCCAGGTCGAAGCCCTCGTCGGTTCCGAGAACGTCGGCAGCCCCGAGCCGCTCGACACCCACCGCCCCGATGCCTTCGCCATGCGTGAGTTCGATCCCGACGCCAACGCCGGCGAGAAACGCGAAGCCGCCTCCGCTTCCCTTCCCGCCCTCCAGGGCCTGCCGCTGCGCCGCTTCCGGCCTCCCCTGCCCATCGATCTCGATACCCGGCGCGATCCCGAAACCGGCCGTCTCGGCCCCGCCGAGATCCTTACCGGCCAGATCCGCGGCCGCCTCCGTCAACTCGCCGGCCCCTGGCGACTCTCGGGTGACTGGTGGGAAAGCGCCCGGCATTGGCGACGCGAGGAATGGGACATCCAACTCGAAGACGGATCCCTCTACCGCATCGCCTGTGCGTGGGAAGTGCGCGGAGGGGAGAAGGTGGCGGTTTGGTACCTGGAGGGGGTTTATGGGTGAGGCCGGAGTGATGAGTGAAAAGTAATGAGTGAATAGTTTTCCCCTCCAACACTCATCATCGTTTACTCCCGCCTCATCACTACTCACTCCCGACTCATCACTGAATCCCTCGCCTCCCCCGGGCGATCCGTGATCAATCCGTCCACGCCCCACGCCGCGAATTGCCGCAGGCGGGCGAGATCGTTGACGGTCCAGACCGCGACCTTGGCGCCGAGGTCGTGAAACGCATCGATGCCCGACTCGTCCAGGTATTTCTGGTTCCACCCGACCCACTGCGGTCGCAATTCCTTCAACTCGGCCATCCGCTTGGCGTCGGGTTTCTTGTCGCCGAGAGCACCGATGACGATCTCGGGAGCGAGCCGGCGCATCTCGCGGAGAAACCCCCAGTCGAAGGCCTGGACGATCACCTTGTCCTCGGCCTTCAGGTCACGAATCACCTTCACATGGGCTTCCGCCGAACCGGTCTTGCGCTCGATCAACGGCATGGTGCCGCCATCCAGGCAGAATCGAATCGCCTCCTCGAGGGTGGGCGGACGCTCGTCGGCGAAGGTCTTCTTTTCCGGATCGAACCACGTGCCGACGTCCAGTTTCCGCGCTTCCTCGAAACCGAGCGCCTCGAACGCCGTCTTCGCACCCGTGAACCGTTTCAGACTCCCGTCGTGAAACAGGAAGAGATGACCATCGCTGGTTTCCCGGGTGTCGAATTCGACCAGGTCCGCCTTCGCCGCCACCGCCGAGCGAATCGCCGCCGCCGTATTTTCCGGCGCGTTGGCGCTGTCGCCGCGATGCGCGATGATCAACGGTGTTTCCGGTTCTTCCTGGGCAAGCGCGATTCCAATCACGCCCAACCCTACCACAAGCGTGGTCCGAAGAAATCCGGCCCCAGGCCCCTTGCTCCAAGCCCCATGCTTCTTCATGCCAGTCCCTCGATGAGGCGTTTCGCGTTGCCGGAGAAAATCTTCGCCCGCGCCGCCGGATCGGTCACCAGTTCCTTGATGGTGTCGCGCATCCCGGCGCCGCTGCATTTCTCGCCGTTGCCGACGCTGTCGGCGCAATCGCTGGCGTAGCAGAGCTTGTCCTGGTGACGAGCGAAGAAACCCGCCGCATGCTCCAGGTCGCGCCGCATGGCGTTGAGCCCGGACCCGGCCGAGAGATCGCCGTACATGTTCGGGTAGTCGGAGAGGTAGCGATCCGTGAGGCCCCCGGGTGTCACCGGACCTTTCGGATAGAGATCCGTCGGCACGTGCTTGGCGTCGATGTTGCCCCACCAGGTCTGGGCATGACCGAAGAAGGTCACCGTCGGGTAGGCTTCCAGGATCTTGTGAAAGCGCTCGAAGCCGTGGTTGTATTTTCCGTGCTGAAAATGGATCAGCACCGGCACCTCGTAGGCCTTGGCGATGTCGTAGATGAGCCGCATGGCCTTTCCATCGCACTCGACGCCGAACTTCTGCTCGCCGATGCCGCAGGCGCCGCGCTCCAGCCAGTATTCCAGCGAAGCCTTGGTCTCTGCGATGTCCGGCACCTCGTTGGCGAACCAAACGAACTCACCGGGATACTTCGCCGCCACCCGCTGCGCCGCGCCGGGACCGAAGACCCGCGCCGCGAGACCGTTGGATTTGCCGAGGTGGGTCGACTCCCGCGCCAACTGCGAACCCGAGGGCAGGAGGACGGTCTTCGACATCCCCATGGCCCGCTGGTGGGCTACCATGTCGGCATTGGTCCGCGCGTGGTAGTTCACGTGCTGGTGGATGTCGATCATCTCCACGCCCTTTTCCTCCGCGCCTGAAAATCGGGGCACCGAGGCCGCGACCAGGGAAGCCGCCGCCCCTTTCAGAAATTCTCTTCGATACGATGAATTCATGACGAAATTCAACCCGGTCCGGCCGCCCCTGTCCATCACGCATGCGAGGTGGACGCAGGTAACATGGGCTTCCAAGCCCGCGCGTTCGAAGCGAATCGACGCAACAGGGTTGCCTCTTCGACCCGCCCCTCTCGCATTCCCTCCACCTTCCCTCACAATGCCAGGGGCGATTTCTCAGGGCCATGGAAAAGCCGGCGAGAACCCGGCCAGGTTCGTGCTTTCCTCCCAAACGCGAATGCGGACTGGTCTCGACGCCCCCCTTCCCTCACGCTCCCCCACGATGAAACGCCTCATCTCCCTTCTCTCCCTCACCGTCCTTTTCCTCGTCCCGGCGCACTCTCAGGAGGAGCCCGAGGCCGATCCCAACGAGATGCCGCGCATTCCGGCAACGAAACCGGAGGACGCGCCCGGCACCTTCGAGATCCATCCCGGCTTCGAACTGCAACTCGCCGCCCACGAGCCGCTGGTGGTCGATCCCATCGACATCGATTTCGACGACAAGGGCCGGATGTTCGTGGTCGAGATGCGCGGCTATTCCGAGCATCGCGAGGAGGCGCTCGGACGCATCAAACTGCTGACCGACGAGAACGACGACGGCATTTTCGACAAGGCGACCGTCTACGCCGAGGGCCTGAAGTGGCCTACCTCGGTCTGCTGCTACGACGGCGGCGTCTTCGTGGCCGCATCCCCGGACATCTTCTACTTCAAGGACACCGATGGCGACGGCGTGTCGGACACGGACGAAACGGTCTTCACCGGCTTCGGCCAGGGACTCGACCGTCTCAACATGCAGGCCCTCGTCAACAGCCTGACCTGGGGCCCGGACAATCGCATCTGGGGCGCGACCGCCCGCAACGGCGGGCAGGTGAGACGTCCGGATCAGCCGGAAAGCGAGGCCGTCAACCTGCGCGGCGCCGATTTTTCCTTCGATCCGAAGACCCGCGAACTCCGCGCCGAAAACGGGACCGCCCAGTTCGGGATGAGCTTCGACTCGCTGGGCCGACGCTTCGTCTGCAGCAACTCCAACCACATCCAGTGGGTCGCCTGGGAACGGAACTGGGTGAAGGAAAACCCGTATTTCTCGATGCCGGCCCCGCTGGTCAGCATCGCCGCCGACGGGGCCGCCGCGCCGGTCTATCGCATCAGTCCCGACGAGCCCTGGCGCATCGTCCGCACCCGCTGGCGCGTCAGCGGCGTGGTGCGTGGTGCGGTCGAGGGCGGCGGACGCGTGTCCGGGTATTTCACCGCCGCGACCGGGATCACGCTCTACACCGGCGACGCCTTCGGCGCCGGGTTCGCCAACAACGCCTTCATCGGCGACGCCGGCAGCAACCTGGTCCATCGCAAGGTCGTCTCCAATGAAGCCGGCACGGTGCAGCCGGTCGCGCATCGACCTGACGAAAGCGAAGAAACCGAGTTTCTTCGCAGCCGCGACAACTGGTTCCGTCCCGTCAATTTCGCCAACGGTCCCGACGGCTGTCTCTACATCTGCGACATGTATCGCGAGACCATCGAGCATCCCTGGTCCATTCCCGAGGGCATCAAGAAATACGTCGATCTCGACAGCGGCAACGACCGCGGACGCATCTGGCGGGTGGTGCCGAGGGGCTTCGAACACCCCGGCTTTTCGCTCGATCGCGAGAACGGCTGGACCAGGCGAACCCGGGCCCGCCTTGCTTATGAATCCGGGAAACCGGAATCCGGCGGCTTTCTCGCCGCCCGGGAACTCATCGAGAACGCCGCACCCGAGGATCCCTGGCACGTCGCCTTCGAGTTGAACGCCCTGACGTCTCCCGAAGCAATGCGGACGGCTTGGGCGGAAGCGGATCCCGCCAACCTCGCCTTCCGGGCTCCCCTCGCCGAGATGATCGGCAAGACGGGCGACGAAAAAGCCATCGCGGCGGTGATCGACGATATCGTGAAGACCGGTGTCGGCGCCATGTCCGCCGAGTTGCTCTCGTCGCTGGGATCGGGCCTCAGGACGGCGCGATCGAACATCGCCAAGGTGGATCCGGAGAACCGGCTCGCCGCCATTTTTGCCGGCGCACGAGAAACGGCCCGGACTGCCGCGGACGATCCCGAAGAGCGGGCCAACGCCCTCGAACTTCTCCAGCACGATGCCAGCGCGGAAGCGGCGGAAACGATTCAGGGAGTGATCCTCGAGAAAGCGGCTCCCGACTCGCTCCGGCAACAGGCGATCCGACTCGCCGGGGCTCGTTCCGGCGACCTGGCCCCGCTCCTGGTGGAAAACTGGGGAACGTTTTCTTCGCTCCTGAAAACCACCGCGCTCGAGGTCCTGTCCGCGCGCGCCGACCGCGCCCTCGCCCTCCTGGAGGCGATTCGATCGAAACAGATTCCCGCTTCCGACATTCCGGCCGCCACCGGAGAACTCCTCCGCGGCCACCGCGATGCCGAAGTCAAGAAACTCGCCGCCACCGTGCTTCCCGCGCCCGAAGTCATCGATCGTGAGGAGATCGTGAAGCGCTACCAGCCCGCCCTGAAGCTGAAAGGCGATCCCGAGCGCGGCAAACTCGCCTTCACCAAAGGAGCGTGCATCACCTGTCACAAGACACCCGATGGCCAGGGCGTGGCGGTCGGACCCGACGTGGCCACCTTCAAGACCGCGGGGGCCGATTCCATTCTCAAGAATGTCTTCGATCCCAACGCCGAGGTGGCGCCACAGTACCAGGCATTCGCCTTCGACCTGCACAGCGGCGAAACGGTCGTCGGCATCATCGCCCGCGAGGACGCCACCGAGGTCACCGTTCGAATGCCCGGCGGGCTCGAGAAGACCTTTCCCCGCAAGGACGTCGCCGGCATGAAAGGCCTGGGCCGCTCCCTCATGCCCGAAGGCATCGAAGCCGCGCTGAGCGAACAGGACGTGGCCGATTTGCTGGCCTACCTCACCGGGTCGAATTGAACGATCGCCGTCACGCCGGTCTGTGGATCCTCGCGCCAAACGCCATCTCCAATCGGCCCTGGTCGCCGTTGCCTCCCTCTACGCACCGATCACCTTTCAGTTGCTGACGGCTTGGGGTCGCTGGGGACTCAGAGACGCGACTCTCTGGATCTTGGCCGCGCCCGGATTTGCTCCGGTGGTCTACCTGAACTTCGGGGACCACATTCCCGGGGACTGGCCGATGTGGGTCTACCTCGGTTCCGGAATTCTCCTCACCGTGCTGTTCATTGCCGGACTGACTTTGCTGGGGGCGAGAAATCGAACCTGGCAGATCGTCGCGATCCTCCTCGGGTCGGCGCTCGGCGGGTTCGCCGCCTGGATCGGCTGGGCCCTGACCCGGATGGAATAGACGAGGGGGGGGACCGCGCGGAATGTCTTTCCATTTTCCCGGTTTCCGGATATTCCGCGCAGAGTCACGATCACCTTCCATGCGCTCGGTTCGAATTCTCCAGGTCCCGCTCCTGCTCCTTTCGCTGATTTCCACGGCGTTCGGACAGGAAATCACCTCTCCAACCATCACCGGTGAACTCCGCCAGTGGCACAAGGTCACGCTCTCGCTCGAGGGACCGGAGGCTGGCGAAGCCGACACCGATCCGAACCCGTTCACCGACTACCGCTTCGACGTCGTCTTCACCCACGAATCCGGCGCTCCGAAGCTCGTGGTTCCCGGCTACTTCGCGGCGGATGGCAACGCGGCGGAGACCTCCGCCACCAAGGGCAACCAGTGGCGCGCTCATCTCGCTCCGGAGAAGACGGGCACGTGGAATTGGAAAATTCGCTTCCGGAAGGGAAAAGAGGTCGCCGTATCCGTGGAAGAATCGCCCGGGGAAGCACTCGCGCCTTTCGACGAAATGACGGGCAGTTTCACCATCGAGCCCTCCGACAAATCCGGCCGAGATTTCCGCGCCCGCGGGCGTCTCGACTACGTCGGCAGGCACCACCTGCGCTTCGCCGGATCGGGCGAGTATTTTCTCAAAGCCGGCCCCGACGCGCCGGAAACCCTGCTGGCCTATGCCGATTTTGACGGAACCGTTGCCGGCAACCCGAAGAAGGCTCCGCTCAAGACCTGGGAGCCCCATGTCCGCGATTGGACGGAAGGCGACCCGACCTGGCAGGACGGCAAGGGCAAGGGCCTCATCGGCGCGCTCGACTACCTCGCCGGAAAGGGAATGAACACCTTTTCCTTCCTTCCCTACAATGCCGGCGGCGACGGCGACAACGTCTGGCCCTTCACCGAGCGCGACGCAAAACTCCACTACGATTGCTCCAAGTTGGACCAGTGGGGCATCGTCTTCGATCACGCCACCGCCCTCGGCCTGCACCTCCATTTCAAGCTCCAGGAAAACGAGATCGACGACGATCGCCGCGGTCACAAGGCGGAACCCGGCCGCGTTCCCGAGTCGCTCGACGGCGGCAAGCTGGACCGGGAACGAAAACTCTATTGCCGTGAACTGATCGCCCGCTTCGGCCACGCGCTGGCACTCAACTGGAATCTCGGCGAAGAGAATACCCAATCGACCGAGGAAATTCGCGACATGGCCCGTTTCCTTCGCGCCATCGATCCCTACGATCATCCCATCGTCATCCACACCTTCCCCGACCAGCAGGACAAGGTGTATCCGCCCCTGCTGGGAGACGGTTCCGACCTCACCGGCGCCTCGCTGCAGAATCCGTGGAACCAGGTTCACCGCCGCACGCTGCAATGGGTCGAGGCTTCCGCCAAAGCCGGCAAGCCGTGGGTCGTGGCCAACGACGAACAGAATCCGGCCGGGCTTGGAGTGCCCCCCGATCCGGGTTTCCAGGACCACGACGGCGTGGCGACGGAAGCGAGAAAGAACGGCATCAGCTACACCCTCGACGACATCCGCAAGCAGACCCTCTGGGGCAATCTCATGGCCGGCGGCGCGGGGGTGGAATACTACTTCGGTTACCAGTTGCCGGAGAACGACCTGGCCTGCGAGGATTTCCGCAGCCGGGATCGTTCCTGGGATTTCTGCCGCATCGCGCTGGAGTTCTTTGCGAAGGAAACCGTTCCCTTTCAGGAAATGGCGAACGCGAACGAGCTGGTCGAAAACGGAAAGAACGACGCCACCCGCTGGTGCCTGGCGAAGCAGGGCGAGATCTACCTGGTCTATCTGCTCGAGGGAGGATCGACCAAACTCGACCTGTCGGAAACCGAGGGCGAATTCACCGTCGAATGGTTCGATCCCAGAAACGGCGGCGACCTGAAATCCGGTTCGGTTTCGACCGTAAACGGCGGCGGGAAAGTGTCGCTCGGAGAGGCTCCCGACACACCAACGGAAGACTGGCTCGTGGTGATTCGGAAATAGCCTTGGAAAGATTCCGCCTGGAAAGAGCACTGGGAGCGCGGGCGTCTCGCCCGCTACGGAGCCTTGGAGCGCGATGATCCCTCATCGCCCCGGTCGACTGGGGCGAGCAGGGATGCTCGCGCTCCTTCGGTGGCACTGAAGCGGGCGAGACGCCCGCACTCCCAGTGAGCCAAAGCAGATCAAGCAAACAACCGCTCCACCATCTCCGCCTTCACCAACTCGCGCGGCTGGTTGAGGTGGTTGTAGACGATGGTCTGCGGATCGATGCCCATGGCGTGATAGATGGTCGCCAGGATCTCGGTCGGGTGCACCGGATCTTCCAACGGCGCGGAACCCGTCTTGTCGGACTTGCCGTGAACGTAGCCGCGCTTGACGCCAGCTCCGCCGATGACGGAGGTGTAGCAGTAGGGCCAGTGATCACGACCGTCGGCGCTGTTGTTGTTGCCGGAGGTGGAAACGCCCTTCTCGGGGGAACGACCGAATTCGCCGATCGCCACGACGAGCGTTTCGTCGAGCATGCCCCGCTCATCGAGATCCTCGAACAGCGCGCTCAGGCCCTGGTCGAGCATGGGACCGGACTCGTTCTTCATCCGGTTGGTGAGACCGACGTGGTGATCCCAGCTGTGATTGCTGGAGTTCGCCACCTTGGGCCAGACAACCTCGACCACGCGGGTGCCGGCCTCGACCAGACGGCGCGCCAGCAGGCAGCTCTGCCCGAAGGTGTTGCGTCCATAGCGGTCGCGCATCTTCGGCGTCTCGTCGCCGAGCGCGAAGGCGTCGCGGGCCCGGCCGCTGACCAGGAGATTGAGCGCCTGGTTGTAGAATTCGTCGATGTTGTATTCCTTCACCGCCTGATCGATCACCGGCATCTGGGCGGCGATGGATTCGCGCAGACTGGCGCGGCGCTTGAGGCGGGCGGAAAAGACGTCGGGACGGAGCTGGAGATCGTCGATCTTGATCCGGGACATCTTGTCCATGTCCATGTCGTCGCCCTCGGGGAAAAGGTAGTAGGGATCGTAGGCCTTGCCGAGGAAACCGGCGGTGCCGCCCTTGTTGACCACGTTCGACTCCTGCAGCGGGCGCGGCAGCATCACGAACGGCAGCATCGGTTCGTCGGTCGGCTTGAGGCGGACGATGTTGGAACCGAAGTTCGGGAAATCCTTCGGAGACGGCGGCTCCAGCTGTCCGGAAGGGCTCACCTTGTCGGTGGTGTAGCCAGTCATGATCTGGTAGATCGCTGCGGTGTGATTGAAGAGGCCGTTGGGCGTGTAGCTCATCGACCGAATCATGGTGAACTTGTCATTCACCTTGGCCAGCTGCGGCAGGATCTCGGTGAAATTGACCCCCGGGATCTTGGTGGGGATATTCTTGAACTGGGAACGCACGTTGTCCGGCACCGAGTCCGGCTCCTTCGGATCCCACAGGTCCAGGTGACTCGGTCCGCCCTGGAGGTAGACCATGATGACCGACTTGGCCTTGCCCCAACCGGGACGGCCGACCAGGTCACTGCCGGCGCTGGCGGCCTGGGCGCGAAGGATGGTATTGAGCGACATTCCCAGCATGCCAGCTCCGCCGACGCGGAGAAAGTCTCGGCGCGTGCTGCCGAGGTGGGAATCGCAGAGGTCTTTGCCCTTGGGGCCGGGGATTCGGAACATGATGGAGACAGGTTGGATTCGGGGGAAAGCCTAGCGAAATCGGGAGTTAGCGTCAACTGGCGCGATTCCTCCCGAAAAGACGCGTAAAGCCCCCCGATCCGCGCCGGGCGGCCGCTGGCCCGAAGAAGTCAGGCCCCTGGCCATTCTCAACGATGAGATTTTCGCGGAATCAATTTTCTGATTTGCTATTTTTATTATATTTGCAATAATTGAGCATGCTTCCAATAAAACGCTCCCATTTTGCGCTCCTCGTTGCCGGCATTCTTGCGGGCCTTGTTGCCTACGGTTATTGGAAAAAATCGAATTCTTCGAGTGCCTCGCCGGACGAAACGGGTGCGAATCCGGCGGCGGCTTCGACCTTCCCGGTCGTGACCCAGGCGCCCGAATCTGCCGAGCTTTCCCCATCGGCGTCCCCACAGGATTCCCTACCCGCGTTCCTGGAGCCCACTTTTCTCGCCGCCTCCTTGGCGGCCCTGGAAAAAAACGGATCGGACCTCACCCGGCCGATGCCTTCCAAACACCTCGTCCGTTGCGAATCCCGGGACATCGCCGCCGAGGTCATGACCTGGGGCCGGGAAAACGGCTTCGAGCCGCGTGACGCCGGAATCTTCCGCGGTCATGGCGGCGTCGAGTTCTTCGACGTGGAACTGCGCCGCACCGAGGTGCCCGACCCGGCCCGCATTCAGAAGGAGGGACGCCGGATTCACGAAGCCGTCGCCACTGTCGAGGGCGCCGAGTATGCCACCTGGGTGGGCGAAATCGTGGCCGCCCGCTGAGCCCGTTCCTCCCCCTCCCCCAACTCATCCCTTTCCCCCACCCGTTCCCGTTTTCCTCCGAACCGCACCCGCCATGAAGCACCAGCATCGCATCGCCATTCTCCTCGGCCTGGTCACCTTCCTCGGACTTCCCGCTTCCGAGACGCTCGCCGACACCAGCCCCACCGAGGGCCTGGTGAACTACGAGACGCCGCATGTCCATCCCATCGATCTCACGCCCGACGGCCAGACGCTCGTGGCGGTGAACACCGCCGGCCACCGGCTCGAGGTATTCGACGTGCGGAGCGGTTCCCCGGTGCTCATCGACAGCATTCCGGTGGGGCTCGATCCCGTTTCGGTCAGGGCGCGCAACAATACCGAAGTCTGGGTCGTCAATCACATCTCGGACAGCGTAAGCATCGTCGATCTCGCGGCCCGGGGCGTCGTGCGCACCCTGCAGACCGGCAACGAACCCTGCGACGTGGTCTTCGCCGGATCGCCGCAGCGCGCCTTCGTCAGTTGCTCGGAGGTCAATCGGATCGAGGTCTTCAACCTGGCGAATCTCGACGCCGCTCCGCTCCGGGTTCCCATCGGCGGCGAGGATCCCCGTCACCTCGCCGTCAGCCCGGACGGACTCACCGTCTACGCCGCCATCTTCGAATCCGGCAACGGCACCACCGCCATCAGCGGCGGCGGCAGCGTCACCGCGCAGAACGTGGTCTCGCGTCCCGAGGGCCCCTATGCCGGCCAGAATCCGCCGCCGAACGACGGCAACCGCTTCAACCCGCCCATCCGTGCCGGCCTTCCCACCCCTCCGCGCACCGCGATGATCGTGCGGAAGAACAATTCCAACCGCTGGATGGACGACAACAACCGCGACTGGTCGATCTTCGTGAACGGCGCCCTCGCCAGCCTGACCGGCCGGGTGAGCAACTGGGACCTGCCCGACCGCGACGTTGCCGCCATCAACGCGCAGACCCTTTCCGTCAGCTACCAGAGCCGGCTGATGACGATGGTCATGGCCCTCGGTGTGAACCCCGCCAACGGCCGCGTCACCGCGATCGGCACCGAGTCCACCAACGAGGTCCGCTTCGAACCCAACCTCAACGGCGTCTTTCTCCGGGTGCGGGCGGCTTCCTTCCAGGCCGGGGGCGCTTCGGACATCGACGATCTCAATCCCCACCTCGACTACTCCACCAGCACGGTGGCCGAAAACGTCCGCCGCCAATCCATCGGCGACCCGCGCGGCATCGCCTGGCGCGGCAACGGCCAGCAGGCTTTCATCACCGGGATGGGGTCGAACAACGTCGTCATCATCGACGGCAACGGGAACCGGCTCGGTCATTTCTCCGTCGGACAGGGGCCGACCGGGATCGTGCTCGATGATTCCCGCGGCCGCGGCTACGTCATGAACAAGTTCGACGGCACCATTTCCACCATCGACCTCGACGCCCGCCTGCAGACCGGCACCGTCGCCTTCGACGACCCGACGCCCGCGGTCATCAAGGAGGGCCGGCCTTTCCTCTACAACACCCACCTCACCTCCGGTCTCGGCCAGGTTTCCTGCGCTTCCTGCCACGTCGATGCCCGCACCGATCGGCTCTCCTGGGATCTCGGTGATCCCTCCGGTTCCATGGCCACGGTACTCAACGCCAACAACTTCAACGGCAACACCCAGGGCACGACCCAGGTTCACCCGATGAAAGGGCCGATGCTGACCCAGACGCTCCAGGACATCATGAACTACGACCGCCTCCACTGGCGGGGCGACCGCGAGGGGCTCGACAGCTTCAATCCCGCCTTCACCGGTCTACTCGGCGCCGAGCGCCAGCTGACCGCCGACGAGATGGCGAAGTTCGCCGCCTTCCTCGGCACCATTCACCTTCCGCCGAATCCCTATCGCAACATCGACAACTCCCGTCCGGCCACCGTGACGCTCCCCGACGGTTCCACCGCGACGACCCGCTCATTCAACGCGCTCCGCGGCCAGAACAGCCGGGGAAACAACTGTCTCCAGTGCCACATGAATGGCGACACCCGCAACGACGCCTCGAACCTGGAACTCTCCCAGGCGTTCATCGCACCCTCCTTCGCGCCCTTCTACGACCGGCTCGGCTTCTGGCCCACGAGCCGCTCTGGATCCACCAGCGGCTTCGGCTTCTTCCACGACGGCGCCGACTCCATCGGTGGCGCGGCCCGCACCACCACCGCGGAGCGACAGACCGACATGCTGGCGGAGATTCTCACCCTCGAAGGTCCCGAGGGACCGCTCTCCGGACCGGAACGTCGCCAGGATACCCATGCCGGCGTCGGCCAGCAGGTCACCATCAGTGGCGGCATCACCTCGGCGCAGACGAACCGGATCAACCAGCTCGTCTCCATCGCCAACAACAGCGCCCACGCCGAACTGATCGTTCGCGGCCAGGTCGATGGTCAGACCCGGGGCTACCGCCTGACATCCGGCACGACCTTCCAGTCCGACAAGCAGGCGGAAACCCGGAACCTGAACGAGCTGCGCAATCTCGCGACGTCGGGAGCGTCCCTCACCTTCACCCTCGTCGCCAACGGCACCGGCGTGCGCCTCGCGCTCGACGAGGACGGTGACGGCGTTCTCAATGGGGACGAGAATCCCAGTGTCGAAGATCCCGCCAACCTGCTCACCAACGGCGGTTTCGAGAGCGGACTCGAACGCTGGGACAGCGGCGGCACCGTATCCCTGACCGGAGCCGCTCACTCCGGTGGTCAGGCGGTCTCGATCAACGAGTTCTCCTACGTCGTCCAGGGCGACGCCGTCACCGAGGGTGAAAACTACCGCTTCACCGGCTGGACCTTCACCACCGGAGCTCCGACCGAGATCCAGGCCGGCATTTCCTTCTGGGACGCCGCCGGCAACTGGATCGACGACCGCATTCTCCTGCTGCCCGCTTCGGGCGCCTACGCTCCTTTCACCGTCGATGTCACCGCCCCGGCCGGCGCGGTCACCGGCACCGTCTGGATCTATCACAACGGCGGTGGCGGCACCGTGACCGTCGATGACCTCACCTTCAAGATCGGCGGCAACGGCGGCGATACCGACAATGACGGCGGTGGCGATGACAACGGAGGTGGCGGTGGCGATACCGGCGGAGAGAACGTCCTCCCGAACGGCGATTTCGAGGACGGACTCAACGCCTGGGATCGGGGCAACGGCGTCACCTTGTTCGATGATGGTTCCGACGGCGGAAAGGCGGCCCGGATCGGCGAGCTTTCCTTCATCGTTCAGACCCTGCCGGCGAATCCCGGAGAATCCCTGACCCTGACCGGTTCCTACCTGGTTTCCGGTAATCCGGAATCGCCTCAGGCGGGCATCAGCTACTGGGCCGCCGACGGCACCTGGCTCGGGGACGACACCCTGCCCTTCGAGGCCACCGGCAGTTGGCAGAATTTCACCCTCCCCGGCACCACGGCTCCTTCGGCCGCCACCATCACCGTCTGGATCTGGTGCGGCGCGGGCGGCGGCACCATCACCATCGACAACCTGGCCCTGGTTCGAGGCGATGGCGGCGGCGGTGGCTCCGGCGGAACCGAACTCGTGGAAAATGGCGGCTTCGAGAGCGACAGCCTCGGGGAATGGGATCGCGGCAGCGACACCTCCCTCGTCGGCGGCGCCCACACCGGAGCGCGGGCCATGAGCGTGGGCTCGGAATCGTTCGTCGTCACCAACCGAGGCGCCGCGGCGGGCGAGAACTACCTCTTCTCCGGCTTCTACCGCACCGAATCCGGAAACGATGTCCACCAGGCCGGCATCAGCTACTGGGCGGCCGACGGCTCCTGGCTCGGTGACGACATGGCGAATCTCGGGCTTTCCCCGGATAGCTATCGCGCCTTCCAGATCGAGGGAACCGTGCCCGACGGCGCCGTGTCTCTTTCCGCCTGGATCTGGAGCGGACCGGGGGGACGCATCGTGGTCGATGACCTCTCGCTCCGGTTGCTGGATCCCGTCGCCATCGTGGCAGACCTTTCCGAAGTCGGCGCCCGCACCGCCGAGGTCGGTTCGCTGAACCTCGAGGGCCAGGTGGAAACCGCGCAGCTCGACGCCTCCCTCCTCGGCGGCTCCGAAACCGGCAACACCGCCACCGCTCCCGAGACGCTCGGCGGACTCTTCACCGGCCTGTTCACCACCATCGAAGACAGCCAGGAAATCCTCACCGGCGGCCTCAACCGCCTTGTCGTCCGTGCCAACGGCGTCTTCTCCGGCCGGAGCTTCATCGATGGGAAACCCATCGTCCTGCGCGGCCGGTTCGATGAAGCCGGCACCCATTCCAGCTCCGGACGCGACGGCAGTCACTGGAACCTGCAACTGGCGGACGATGGAACCGGTCTGGTGACGCTCGCCGGAGAGTTCACCGATGCCACCGGCAGGATTCATCGGCTCGACGCTTCCCAGGCCGCCTACTCCCGCCGCAACCGTACCGAGCGCGCCGGAGCCTACACCATGCTCCTGCCCGGCGCGACCGAGGCCGATCCCATGGGTTACGCCACCGTTCGCATCACCCCCACCGGCATCGCCCGCACCCACGGCAGGCTCGGCGATGGACGTCCCTTCGCCGCCGCCGGACGGCTGGCGGCCGACGACAGCTGGTCGCTGCTTCGCGTCATGAATCGTCGTCCCGAGCTGTCCCTCCTCGGCGGCACTCTCCGATTCCGTGAAGTGGCCGATGTCAGCGACTTCGACGGCATCCTGCAACTCACCGGAATCACCGGTGGCGCCGGCCTCACTCACCTCGATCTCACCGCCATCGGCTCACGATTCGAACCGGCCGAGCGCGGCAGGCGTCCGCTCGCGGAAGTCGATCTCACCAACGGCGAGGTCACGATTCAGCTCCAGGACGCCGACACCGGCACCAGCGACTACTGGCCCGCCCTCTGGCAACCCAACCACCGCATCATCGTGACCCAGCCCCGCCGCGTGAACGGCCGCGTCAATCCCCGCACCGGGCTACTCCGCGCCGTCGCCATCGATCGCGCAAACGGCGAGAACCTTCGACTCGAAGGCGTCGTCTTCCAGGTCCAGCAACTGGTCGGCGGGTTTTATCGCGAACACCGCGATATCCAGGGTTCACTCCTCCTCGACGCCGGCTCCTGGAACGTCGGCCGCTGAACGCCACCACCCGGAGGAATCTCCAGCCTCTCGCCCCTTCCTCCGCCATGAAGACGGCTCACCACGATCTCCCCGGGCATCCCGCATACCCCGCGCTGCCCACCACGCGTTCGTCGGCGACCTCCGGCTCGTCCCTGTCTGACCGGCCATCCGGGCGATCAGGTCGCGAAGAGGTGATCGATCCCTACGAATTGATGGTGCGGGAGTCTCGCCGCGCCCAGGACCCGTTCCGCCTCACACCGAAG
This sequence comes from Verrucomicrobiia bacterium, assembly GCA_030432615.1. Lineage (GTDB taxonomy): Bacteria > Verrucomicrobiota > Verrucomicrobiia > Verrucomicrobiales > DEV007 > JAEUHH01. The sequence continues at coordinate 1,999 of JAUIGT010000024.1, read as the reverse complement.
ACTCGCCGACGATAAAATCGATGGGGTAGATCGTCCCGTCCGCTTCCGCCAGAATGGCATTCTCCGGCCGAACATCGGTGGCCACCACGGAGTCCTTGCGCCACGATAGTTCCCGCAGCGCTCGGAGGTTCGCCTCCGGTTGCCATCGCTCCCACCCCTGCCCGCGCATCCAATCCGCGAGACCGGCCTCTGTCGGATGTTCGCCCACGAGGAATGGTTGTCGCATCAGCAGGAAATCGGATTCGGCACCCACCATTTCGATCTCCAATCCGCTCCCGAACAGTTTCCGGAATCGAGCAAAACGCACCAGCGCCTCCGCCAATCCACCCGGTCGCAGAAACCACCCGCCATCACCGGTATGATCCAGGACCCACCCGAAACCCGCCCTGCTCTCCGTCAGGCTCAGCTTCACGGCCTGCTGATCGGAATCCCGACCAAAAACCACCGCCTCGCCTCCGCCCCCAATCAATTTCAGCTCGCCCCGCAAAGACCTCGCATCGTCGAGGAACGGAACCATCCGTTCCGCCAGGGAGCGTCCGAACTCCGGCGTGTCCCGGAAAATCCGGCTCAGTTCTCCTTCGACCTGCGGTCCGTCGAGTAGGGCCGAGAATTGGCCTCGCGCACCGCATTTTCCAGCATCTGCGGCCCACTGCGCGACTCGAGCATCTGCGCCTGCCGGCGATTCCGGCGGCACTGCTCGATCGCTTCTTCGGCCGTCACCCGGCGTTGGTTCTTCGGAGGCATGGTCGAAAAAGCCTAACAGCTCGGGAACATTCTTCAACGAAAATGGGGGAAACAACATCGACACCCTCCCACCCAACAGGGTTAGGTCGGAGAGTCAACCCTGTGTAGCCCGGGAGCGTGGAGGATTCGGTTTTTCCCGCGGAGGAATCCGAATACGCTGGCTGCGGTTCCAACTCAGTGATTGAACAAAAACGCCGAGTTGTTGATCAGCGCCCAGGTCAGGTCCTGGGCGGCGGTGAGGCGGCGGTTGGCGGCCTGCTCGATGGACATCTTCACGTCCTGACGGAGCTGGACAAGCTTGGTGTCATCGACAACGGGCGTCTCGGCCTTCTTGAGGGCGGCCTGGAGGGCCACCATCTTCTCGTCGGCAGGGAGCGGACGACGCTCGGCATAGAGCTTGGCATTGAGGGCACCGAGTTCAGCGTCGTTGCGGGCGACCCATTCGTGGATGGCGGCGGTCTGTTCCTTGGTCCGGGTCGCGGGCGGGGTGCTGACGACCTCGGCGAGATTGGCGGGCAGGCCCTCGAAGGCGAGCGCGTCTTGGTCGGTCGTCACCCAGATGCGGAAACGCCCGATGGGGTAGTCGCCGTTGGAGTAGCGGCCCAGCACGCCGACGCTGAGCTTGGCGCCCTTCGGGTCACCGGCGACGGGCGTCTTGACCTGAAAGGCGGCGCGATGCGGGATCTTCGGATCGGCACCGGCGAGGGCCCAACCCTTGTCACTGCGATCGACCTTGCCGTTGATGGCGTTCTTCACGTCGAAACCGTTCTGGTTGAAGTCGGCGCGGGCTTGCGCGAAGGCGATGCCGTTCTCCTTCTTGGGATCGGCGGAGGAGGTCCACTTGGCCTGCAATTCGGTGACGACGAAGTTGCCGTTGGCATTGAGGCCGGCGCCGTAGGCGGCATTCCCCTCATCCGGCAAGGCTTCGAGCATGATGCCGGTGATGTTCTGCAACTTGGTCGTCCCGGTGACGAGGTAGTCGAGATTCCGAACGCCGGGTTTTCCACGAACGGATCCGTCGGGCAGGATCTCCACCTCGGACTTGTCGGAAGCGGTGACCTTTTCCGGGGTCAGCGGATGCCAACGGGTCCAGAGGCTCTTGATGGGCAGCTTCGTTTCCCACTCGGTGGCGCGCTGGGCGATCTTCGCCTGGTGATCCTTCACCGCTTTCTCCGCCTCGGCGATGCGCTGCTTCTGGGCGGCTTCGGCTTCGGCCTTCTTCTTCTGGTATTCCGGAGTGTAGGCATCGATGGCG
>JAUIGT010000023.1 GCA_030432615.1 Verrucomicrobiia bacterium | reverse complement strand
CCCTGGGAGTGCGGGCACCTCGCCCGCTTCGCCAATAGCGCCGCTGGCATCGGGGCGGGCGAGACGCCCGCGCTCCCAGTGGCTTTTCATCTGCCGCACCGGCGCGTTGTGCAGCGCGGAGCAATCGAGGGCACACACGATCTCGCCGTGATGCTTCACCTTGAGAATGCCCGAGCCGTCGGCGTCGCCGAGTTCGGTCAGTTCGGTCTCATACTTGTCGGCGAGTTCCTGCAGGGCCGGAACCGATTCCTCCTTCACCGCGAGCACCATGCGCTCCTGGCTTTCGGAGATGAAAATCTCCCAGCTGACCATGCCCTCCTCCTTCAGCCGGATGCTGTCGAGATCGACGGTCCCACCGACTTCCTCGAGCATTTCACCACAGGCGCTGGAATAGCCGCCCGCCCCGCAATCGGTCACGAACTCGATGAGTCCGCGGTCCCGCGCCTCGAGAATGACGTCGGCGGCTTTCTTTTCCTCGATCGGATTCCCGATCTGGACGGCCTGCTGGTCCTCCTCATGCGATTCGGTGTCGAGCGCCGCCGAGGAAAAGGTCGCGCCCTTGATGCCGTCACGGCCGGTGCGGGCGCCGATGGCGATGACCTTCATGCCCGCCTCGATCTTCTTGTCGATATCGGGAATCGGGATCACCCCCGCCGTACCGCAGTAGACCAGCGGATTGTAAATGTAGGCGTCGTCGAACTGGATCGCCCCGCAGACGGTGGGAATTCCCATCCGGTTGCCGTAGTCGCGCACGCCCCGGACCACGCCGCGAAGAATGCCGAGCGGATGAATCACGTCCTCTGCCTGGATCTTGTCCGGAGCCGTGTCGGGCGCGCCGAAACAGAATACGTCGAGCGAGGCGATCGGCTTGGCCCCCTTCCCCGCGCCGAGAATGTCGCGAATTACCCCGCCGATCCCGGTGTTGGCCCCGGCATAGGGCTCGATCGCGCTCGGGTGATTGTGCGTCTCCGCCTTCAGGCAGATCGCCAGCTTGTCGTCGAGCTTGATGAAGCCCGCGTTGTCATGGAATGCCGAGAGCACGAAGTCCGGCTTTCTCGCCATGATCGCCTTGGAGACGTCGTAGATGTAAGTCTTGAAGAGTGAACGGACTGTCTCCGTTTTTCCGTCGAGAGTATGCTCGATGGTGGCACCGAAAATCCGGTGCTTGCAGTGCTCGCTCCAGGTCTGGGCGATGACCTCCAACTCCACATCGGTCGGTTCGCGATCCCACTCGGCGTAGATCTTCTGGACCGCCAGCATGTCCTCGCGGCTCAGCGACAGTTTCATGGCCTCGCTCACGGCGAGCAGTTGATCGCCGTCGAGGTCAGAGATTTTCAGCCGGCGGTAGAATTCGGCCGGAAACTCCGTGATCTGTTCGAGCAGGTCAGACATGGGCGGGTTCGATGACGCTCCAGTTCTGGATCGCCGGGTTGCAGATGTCGCGAATGAATCGTTTCGGGTCGGCATGGCCCTCGCCGAAGACGTAGATGCGCTGCCGGATGGTCAGCGAGTTCAGTTCGAAGCCGGGATCGCTCAGGCCGCGGAAGAATTTCACCACCGTCTCCTTCTCCAGGTCCAGCGCCCCGGGTTTCATCCCGTAATCGAGCACGAAGCGGAATCCGTCCAGCGCCGGTTCATCGCCGGCATGCAGTTCCTGGCTGACGTCGTCGAGCAGGGTGTGGCGCACGAAGGATTCGACCTTCTCCGCGTCCCCGTCCACCTCGAGTTCGTAGCGCCGCGTCCGACGATAGGTGAGCGGCTCGCTCAACGGCGCGTAGAGCAAGCCGCTGGCGTCACCCGGCTCGATGTAGCGATCAATGATTTCGAAAAACAGCTTCATCAAAAAAAATCTCAGCGAAAATCTGCGTCGATCAGCGGTTCAAGAAAATTCGCGTCGATTGGCGTCCATTCGCGGTCTCAAATCCCGTTCAGCTTCCCGAATTCCTCCAGCTTTCCCGCGTCGCGATAAAATCCAATCTCATCGAGTCCCGCCTCGTGCAAGGCCTCGCTCGTCTCGTCCGCCTCGACGGCGCCCAGCATGTAGTCGCGGATGGCGTCCATTTTCCGCTGCTGAATCGCCGTGAACGCCGGATCGACTTCCGGCGTCACCGGATAAAAGCCGCTTTCCTGCCCGGCCGCAAGCAACTCCGTGAAGGCCACGCCCCCCGTGGCGCCGTGCGATTTCGCGTCTTTGATCGCCGAAATCCAGTCGTCGTGGAGAATCAGGAAATAGTCGCGCACCGCCTGCTTGTTGTAATGATTCACGTAGCGCTGCCCCGCGAAATCCAGGAACAACGTCGCGCGAAACGAATCGGTGTCGATCGTGTCCACGAAGACCAGTTCGTCGCCGTCCTTGGCGAACTCCCACTTGATGTCCCAGAGCCGGAGCCCGATCTCGCCGAGCAACTGCCGGACCACCCACGCGCCCAGCACCGCCAGCTTGCCGCTGCGAATGAACTGACCGCCCGAGAGCCCACTCGTCACGATCGCCTCCTGCTTCGAGAGCATCCGGTCCTCGGGCTCGAACTTGGTGGTGAAATCGCTGATCGGCTTCTCGAGGTACTGCCACGCCTCCAGCGGCTTCGACACGCCGAGCTCGCGCTCGAAGGCCTTCTTCGCCGACTCGTCCATGGCCTCGTATTTCCGGAAGACCGAACTGGCGCTGGTGATGCCGAACCGGACGATGTACTCCAGCGGCACCACGAATCCGTCCTCGTGGGGAAACCGGGCGTAGTCGAACAGGTGCGCCCCGAGAAAACTCGTCCGCTCCGGCTTCAGGATCTGGTATTTCCGGACCACGTTGCAGGCGCTGGGATTCTCCGGCACCCCGTCGCGCACCACCTCGCCCGATTCGGCGTCGATCATGCCCTCGTGATGGGTTCTCGCCCCGCGCTCGCACCAGTCTTCCAGCGGACCTTCCAGCAATTCCGCGCGAATTCCCTGGTCGAGCCCGGGATCGGTGCGAATCGCTTCCGCCACCCGCAGCCAGGTCTCCGGCTTCCCGAGGCTCGTGTAGAGCAAATGCCGGAACAGCGCTCGATTGACGTCGTTGCCCGGAATCTCGAACAGCGCCCCGACATCGAAGACCGAGCCACGCGCCGTGGTCTGCGTCACCATCACCCGAGCGTCGCCCGGGACCGCGAAGAGTCGCTGGACCGACCCTTCGTAAAAAGGCTCGCCCAGATCGGAAATCGGAATGGACGCGGCAGGGGCGTGCATGGATGACCCGTCGATGCCCGATCAAAGGCCATGACCGCCCATTGTCACGTAAAAATCACCGAGTCCCGAAACTATTTTTGATCGTTTGAAAACATCGGCTTTGTTGGGCCGTTCCCATGCCTGATTTTTACAAACTCGCCCGCAAAGTTTTGTTTCGGCTCGACGCCGAGACCGCGCACCACCTCACCCTCGACGGGATGCGTTGGGCCGAGCGCTTCGGCATCCTGGGTCTCCTGACAGGGTCAAGTCGCGGATCAGACCCTGTCGGGTCCGAGGTCGAGGTCATGGGCCTGAAATTCCCCAACCGGGTCGGCCTCGCCGCCGGACTCGACAAGGCCGGGATCGCCGTCGATGCCTTCGGCACCCTCGGTTTCGGCCACGTGGAAATCGGGACCGTCACCCCCCGCCCCCAGCCCGGCAACGACAAGCCCCGCCTGTTCCGGCTCGTGGAGCACGAGGCCATCATCAACCGCATGGGATTCAACAACCCCGGGGTCATCGCCCTGCTCGAAAACGTCGCCCGGAGCCGCCGGAAATTCCGGGGCGTGCTCGGAATCAACATCGGGAAGAATTTCGACACCCCCAACGAGAGGGCGCTCGAGGACTACCTCACCTGTTTCCGGGCCGTCTACGGCGCCGCCGACTACGTCGCCGCGAACCTCAGTTCCCCCAACACCAAGGGTCTGCGCGACCTGCAGAACGTCGAGACCTGCCGCGAACTCATCACCACCCTGCGCGCCGCCCGCGAGGAACTGGCGCCCGAATTCGGCGGCAAGCGCCCCCCCATCGCCATCAAGATCGCGCCCGACCTCGCCGACGACCAGGTCAAGGCGCTCGCCGACGTCTTCTCGGAATGCCGCATCGACGGGGTCATCGCCACCAACACCACCATCGAGCGCACCGCCGTGGCCGGTCACCAACGCGCCGCCGAAGCCGGCGGACTCAGCGGCGCCCCGGTCCGCCAGCGTTCCACCGAGGTCATCCGCATCCTCCACGACTACCTCGATCCGGGCATTCCCGTCATCGGTGTCGGCGGCATCCTCAGCGGCGACGATGCGAGGGAGAAGATCGAGGCCGGAGCCGCGCTCGTGCAGGTCTACAGCGGGCTGATCTATCGCGGGCCGGCGCTGGTGCGGGAGATCCTGGAGTCCCTGCCAACGGCGCCCGCGGAGCCAGGCTGAACCGCTACCCCAGCAGGAGCGCCAGCCCTCCGATGAGCACGCCGTTGTTGATGGCGTGGGCCGTCATGGGGGCGATGAGCGAGTCGCGCCATTCCCGCAGGCAGGCGAAGCCGAAGCCCATCATCGTCAGCGCCGGGATCGCCATCCAGCCCTGGGGATGGAGCACGGCAAAGATCAGGCCGCTCACCAGGGCCGCTCCCACGAAGGGCAGACGAACCCGCAGGTTGCGAAAGAAGGCGCCGCGAAAGAACAACTCCTCCACGAGCGGAGCCAGCACCGCCGCCAGCAGGAAGACGAGCAGCTTTTCCTGCCAACCGCCCAGCATCCAGCCGACCGCCGGATGCGTGACCGGCTCGGAAAACATTCCCGCCTCACCACCGTCCCCGGCCTCGGCACCAGCACCGGAAAGTCCGCTGACCACCTTCACCAGTATGCCGCTCATGGCGAGGCCGATGAGGGCCATGGGAAGGATGGTGAGGTAGCCGACCACGCCGGCACCGATCTCCCGGAACCACCCCTTGCCGCGATGCCAACCGAGCGCCCGGCGAGTATCCGCCCAGGGAATGCCCCGCCACTTCGGCCACCACAGCGCCCCGACTAGGGCCCCCAGGGAAATCAACGGCTGCAGGGTCCAGTGCAGCAACCAGCCGGCCGCGTTTCCCAGGGCCATCCCGAGAAGAAACAGGGCGAACACCTCGAGTAGAATTCCGGCGGGCAATTGCTTGCGATCAAACGCGAAGGCGAGCCTGCCCCCGGCACGCTGGGAGAAGGCCACGAGCAGCAGCGCGGCCCCGGCGAGCAGGGCGAAGAACGCGACGACCACGAACACCCCCACCAGTAAGGTCTGCACCATGGCCGAGGTGCGAATTTCCTGTCCCTCGGGGGCCTCGCCCGGATTGCCGGGGGTCCCGGCCAGCTTCGCGAACCAGCCGACCCGTCCAGCGAGCTGTTCGCGCCCGGCGTCGTCGATTCCGTGCAGGACGGCGCTCCTCACCGTCTCGAGAAACGCGGCATCGGCTCCCGGATTCTCCCCGCGTTTCGCCAGGAGCAGGTCCACCGCTTCCCGGCCCCCGTTTTCCAGGCCGATGAAGCCGTGCACCAGGGCCAGCGCCGCGGTGTTGGCATCGGTCGAGGCATAGTGGTCGAGTTCGATCAGCTGCTTGCGCGCCTCCTCCAGGTCGGTCGCGGCCATCGCGATAACGAGCTTGGCCTGGACCTGGAACAGGGCCAGCACGCTGGTGTCATGCTGCCCCGCGGCCTCCGCCTCGGCGGCGGGAACGAAGTGCTCCGAAAGCAGCATCAGGACCGGCGCCAGGAGAATCGCCGGCCATGCCCAGAATCCCGCCCGCCGGGTCGCGGCCTCGCTGCCGGCAACCTGTTCGTCCACTTCCGGCGAAGCCTCCATGCAACAGGTGGAAAGGCGGGCGCCGTGGTGGTGGCGAACTCGGCGAAACCGGGTCGTCTACGGCAGGCAATCGGGCCTCAGCCCTTCACGTCGTAGGCGACAATGTATTCCTGGTCGCGCAGGAAGAGCTTTCCATCGACGACGATCGGGTGCGTCCAGACCTTGCCCTTCGGGTTGCGATTCTCGCTCTGGGGCTGCAGTTGGAACTGGCCGTGCATCTCGAATCCCTTCGGAGTCGCGTCCACCAGCGTGACCGTGCCATCGTCCTCGTTCAGGCAGATGAGCTGGTCGCCGACCGCGTGCACCGCGCCCTTGATCAGTTTGCCTTGGCCCTTCTCGTTCCAGACCATCTCGCCGGTGGCCCATTCCTGGCAGATGAGACCGGCACCGTCGGAGAATCCGTAGAGGTGATCCCCGATTTTCACGACACCGCCGTGGTGATTCTTCATCTCCTTGTTGTCCCAGACATCCTCGGCGTTGTTCTCCGCGCCCACCTTCACCAGCTTGCAGCCGACCCCGTAGCCCGAGGTGATGTAGACCTCGTTTCCATCGACGATGGGCGTGGGAATGACCGCGGTGCGGCCGGGCCACTCGGTCTTCCAGAGAAGATCACCGGATTCGGCATCGACCGAGACGAGTTCCTGCTCGAAAAGCCGGAGATACTGGCGTTTCCCGTTCATTTCGACCGGAACGATGGAGGCGTATTCGGCTTTGCCGGGCTTGACGTCCTCGGCCTTCCAGAGGGTGGCACCGGTCTCCTTGTTGAAGGCGACGATTCCCGCATCCTGGCCACCGGGAGCCACGACGACCTTGTCACCATCGACCAGCGGCGACTCGGCGAATCCCCAGCCGCCGGCTTTCCCGCCAAAATCCGAGGCGAGGTTCTTGCTCCACTGCTTGCTGCCGTCCTCGGCGGAGAGGCAGGCCAGGGTTCCCTTCGGCCCGAGCGCGTAGAGTTTCCCGTTGTCGTAGGTCGGGGTGCTCCGCGGGCCGTGACCCCAGCCCGCGCTGTAGCCCTTCTGGTCGTCCTCGCTGATCTTGGTGGACCAGACCTCCGAACCGTCGGCGGTGTTCACGCAGATGACGAAGACATCCTCGCCCCGAGTGCCCATGGTGAAAAGCTTGCCTCCCACGACGGAGAAACTCGAATACCCCATCCCGGCGTCCTCGTAGACCCAGAGCTGCTTGGGACCGCCGTCCGGCCATTCCTTCATGATGCCGTCCGCAGGAGCGATATTGGAACGGTCGGCGCCGCGCCACTGCGGCCAGTCGGTCCCGTTGTTGACGGCGGCTTGGCCACCGCCCTCCGCATCGCCGCCGCTCGCCGCCTTGGTTTCCTCCACGAAAGCCTGGTCTTCTTCGCTGAGCTGAGCCAGGGGCACCTTGGCGAGTTGGCCGTTCATGGAGAGCACCACGAGGTCACCCTCGAGCCTCACGAAATCCGCCTCGATCTTTCGACCGGTCTCGGCCTGGGTCCAGGTTCGGGCGTCGGACTGGGGAGCGCCGAAGAGAAGAACGGCGAGGGCAGAGAGGGCGAGCAGGGGGGTACGCGTCGTCATGGTGCGCCCAATGTGCCTTTACGGCCTGAGCAATGCAACCCGTATCGAACCGGCCGCGAACGATTCGGTTTTCCGGGCGCCCCGGGAGCGGAAATGCGGTTTTCCTTTGAAGGCGGCGGCGGAATCCGCTAAGGCGGGTTCGTTCGCCATGGCCGCCCCTCCCCGTTCCCTTCTTCGCTACCTGCGCGAGTGCTATCGCGAAAACGGGAGCCGGGGCGGGCTCTGGAACTTTTTCGCCGGCTCGGTGAGCCACCGGCTTTTCCTGGCGGACCGCGATTTCCTGGCCTCCCGACCGGAGGCGGAGGATTCCCACTACCTGCGACAGGCGGCGGCCGCGACAACGGCGAAACAGGCGGCGCTCTACCGCAAGGAAAAGGATCTCGTCTACGCCTCGGTCTTCGTGCTCGGATGGGTGGAACGCTTCGAGAGCAAGCCGGAGCCGATCTGCGCGCCGATTTTTCTCTACCCGGCCACGCTGGAGACGGCCGGCCTCGCCCAGGGGGCCCACCTTCGGCTCCATCCCGACGGCCGCCAGGTGAACTACGCGGTGCTGGAAGCGATTGGCGGCGACGACTTCGCCCGCGACCTCGAGGCCGCCCTCGAACCGACGCTCATCAGCGAAGGCTGCGTCGGCGAGGTGCGGCGGCGTTTCGCGGAGGCTTTTCCCGCAAGCGAAACCGATCCCCTGCTCAATTATCCGCTCCTCGCGGAGGGAGAGGAACTCAAGCAACGCTTCGACGCGCTCGCCGGAGAACAGGGCGCTTCCCTGGCCGTGCTCCCGGTCGCGGCAGTGGCCCTGGTGAACAAATCCACCGAGATGCGCGGCGTGCTCAACGAACTCGACACCATGGCCGCCCGGGGCACCTCGCTGTCCCCTCCCGTGCAATCACTGCTCGGTGAGTCGCCCGGTCCCGTGGCCGTCGCCCCCCAGGGCCGCGTTCCCGCCACCTTGAGCGCTTCCCAGGAAAAGGTCATCGAGTCGGCGCGCCGACACCCGCTCACCCTGGCGATCGGGCCGCCCGGAACCGGGAAGTCCTTCACCATCGCTGCGCTGGCCATCGAGACGCTGAGCCGGGGAGGATCGGTGCTGATCGCCTCGAAGATGGATCACGCCGTCGATGTGGTCGGCAAGAAGATCGAGAACGCCATCGGTCTCGAGGGCGTCGTCACCCGGGGCGGACGCAGCGAATACCTGCGCCAGCTGAAGAAATTCGTCGAGGACCTGCTCGCCGGCATCCACACCGCCGACGCTCCCGAAGTCCGGCAACTGGCAATGGATCGACGCGAACTGGAATCGCTCGAGAAGCGGATTCACAAGCTGGGGCGTCACCTCGCCCGGCGTCTCGAACAGGAACGCGACTGGGGCGAGGTCCTGGCCGATCCGGATCCGGGATTCTTCCGGCGCTTCCGACAGCGACACCTTCGCCGGAAACTGCGGGAGCATTCCGCGGTGTGGCAGACCGCCACGGCGTTGGAATCACTGATCGATCAACGCCAGGACGATACCGTTCGCTACCTCCAGGGCTCGCGGCGACAGCAACTGGCGCAGTATCTCCTCAAGGACCGCGCCAGCCTCCAGCATTTCTCCCGCGCCATCCGCGCCCGGACCGGTACCCGGCAAGCGGACTATTTCGAGAAGATGGGCCTGCGCCGGCTGCTCGGCGCGCTGCCGGTCTGGCTGGTGAATCTCTCGGACGTCCATCGCATTCTCCCGCTGGAAGGCGAAGCGTTCGACCTCGCCATCATCGACGAAGCCACCCAGTGCGATATCGCCTCGGCCCTGCCGATTCTCCAGCGCGCCCGGCGGGCGGTCATCACCGGCGATCCCAAGCAGTTGCGCCACCTCTCGTTCCTGCCCCGGGCCCGGCAGAAAGCCATCGCCGACCAGTTCGAACTCGACGAGTCCCAGCGGGAAACCTTCGACTTTCGCGAGGTCAGCCTGCTCGACCTGGTATCGGAAACCATCGAGGACCAGGCGCGGGTGGCCTTTCTCAACGAGCATTTCCGCAGCCAGCCGGAGATCATCGGGTTCAGCAATCGCGAGTTCTACGGCGATCGGCTGCACGTCATGACTGGCCATCGCCGGGTCGATGGAGCCCCGGAACAGCCGCTCACCCTGGCGAGACTCGAGAACGCCCGGCGCGGTATGAACGGAACCAATCCTCGCGAAGCCGACGCCCTTCTCGACGCGGTCGCGGCGGTCTGCGAAACCCAGGCCGCGTTCCCGAAGGAAGGCGTTCACAGTATCGGCATCCTCTCCCCCTTCCGCGACCAGGTCGATCACCTGCGTCGCAAGGTCTCCCGTCACGAACGCGGCGCGGATCTGCTCGATCGCCACGATCTGCTCATCGGCACCGCCCATACCTTCCAGGGCGAGGAACGGGACCTGATGTTTCTCTCGCTGGCCCTTGACGACGAATCACCGTCCACCAGCTTCCGTTTTCTCGAAAAGCCCGATGTCTTCAACGTGGCCATCACCCGGGCGCGCCTGCAGAACCGGATCTGGTGTTCCTTCGATCCCGGGAGACTGAAAGGCGATTCGTTGCTGGCCCGCTATCTTCTCTACGTCGAGCGCCTCGGAAAGATTCCGGAGAAAACCGGGAGCGAAGACCGGCGCTCGGAACGGGCTCGGCAATCCCACGATGCCTTCGCCCGGGAGGTCGCCGACTTTCTCCACGACGCCGGCGCCGACGTGAAGCTCCGGCATCCACTCGCCGGGATGGAGGTCGATCTGATCTACACGCTCGACGGAATCACCCGCGGAATCGACTTGATCGGCTACCCCGGCTCGATGGTGGAGGCCTTCCCGCTGGAACGCGTGCTCATCTTCCGCCGCGCCGGCCTGCCCATTCTTCCCCTACCCTACAGCGCGTGGCTGTGTCGCAGGGAATCGTGCGAGGAATGGCTTCTTGGCGCCGCTTCCGCCTGAGCGCCTCGCCTTTCTCCCGACCTTGCCCATGGAGGCGCGGCCGCGGAGTTTTTTCGAGGCTCCCTTCAGTTCAGCGCCACCAGCACCCGCACGTGGTCGAGCTGGTCGTCGGCACCGCCGCGGAGCTTGAGATTCACGGTGCGCCGGTCGTCGGAGAGGAGAATCTCGTCTCCGTTGCTGTCGTCGCCACCATCGAGGCCGCGGCTCTGCAGCGCGCTCATTTCGTCGGCGCCCACCACCAGGTCGCTTTCGGCCAGCTTCTCGGGAGAATAGATGATGCCCACGATCTCGTGATCGAAGGTCACCGAAGCTTCCAGGGCATCCTCGTCGGCCCCGTCCGGCACCAGTTGCAGGAGGTAGCTGCGCAGCTCGCGCCCGCCGGATGCCAGCTTGCGTCCGCCCCCGGGGGAAACGGCGGCGAAGTGTCCCGGATCGAGGGTATCGACTTCGATGGCCTGATCGGCCACGAAACGGCTGCGCTCCACGAAGATCTGGACCTCGCCCTCGGAATCATCCGAACTGGGATGATGCCCCGGCATCGCCAAGCGCACCGGTCCGGAATTGCGCTCGACCCCGGCATTCACTTCCCACGCCCGCGCGAAGACCGTGGGATTGTAGGGAACGTCGAAAAGCTTGTCGCGATTGCGATCGGCGCGAACCGGCTCGAGCGGGAACAGGTTGCGGCATTGCCCCGAATCCGTGAGGCAGATCTCGGCGCCACCGTCGAAGACGACCGCTTCCGCCGACGACGAACCGTCGGCGATGAGCCCGATGGTGTCGCCGGTCTCGCCGAAATCCAGGGCGGGCGAGCGCAGCCGGAAGGTATCGACGGCGGAATTCTTCGCCAACACCGTGACGCCGGTGTGGACGAAGGCCTCGCGCTCGTTCCAGACCTCGAAATCGGCGGGACCCTCGATCGTCATTTCCGCCCCGCTCGCAAAAGTCAGGGTCACGACGCCGGACTCCAGCTGGTAGCGGCCGGGAACGAAATACTGTGACTCCAGCGGGCTCTCGCCCGGCGCCCAGGCAACATCGCCCGCGGCCTTGGTCAATTCCGCCACCGAGGTCATCGAACCGGATCCACCGGGCTCGAAGAGCAGCGAAGCGATCAATCCCACCACCGCCGCCGCCGCCGCGGCCCAGCCTCCGAGGAAGGCGGCGGAGGCGTGCTCGTGACGACGATGGCGCCGTCGTTCCTCCCGGAGTTGCGTTTCCGGCACTTCCGGGTGGAGGCGCACGATCTTGGTCGCCACTTCCTCGACGAAATGGTCCTCTTCCTGTTCCGCCCACATCCGGGTGGCCAGTGCCTCGACGAAAGCCTCGCCCGATCGTCCGGGAGCCATCTCCTGCCGCAACAGGTCGTCATCGACCAGGGCTCGCCGCACCGTCCGGGCGGCGGCCGGGTCGCGCCAGCAGTGATGGACGATCTCATCCACTCCGTCCTCGGACAATTCGCCGTCGAGGAGCGACGGGATCAGCTCGTCCAGGGACCGGGCCGGCGGTTCCCCGAGCACGGTCTCCATGCGATGGGAAAAGGAGGGAATCTTCGACGTTTCCGACCCCGGAACGTCCGCGAATACCTCCACGGCGGCCTGGCGCAGCAATTCCGCCAGCTCCAGTTCGCGCCGGAGAACTTCGACCCGCTCGGGGCGGGAATCGCACAGGTGCTCCAGCTCCGCGGACTCCTCGGGGGTCAGGTCCCCGTCGAGGAGTTGGGAGAGCAGTTGGCGAAAACGTTGTTCGAAATGATCCATCGGTTCGGTTTCGGAAAAAGTCGGCCGGGGAGAAATTCAGCCCGGGGAAACACCGGCGAGGCGCATTTTCTCTTCCATGCACTTGCGCAGGGCTTCGCGGACCCGCTCCAGCGCCTTGCGGACGGCGGGAGCCTTCATGTCGAGTTTTTCGGCGATGTCGGGGGCGGATTCCTCCTTTTCGTAGCGCGCCTGGATCAGGGTCCGGCTCTTGTCCGGCAGTTCACTCATGCACTGTCGCAGGGCCGCCAGCTTGGCGGTTCCGCGGTCGCCCAGTTCCTCCTCTTCGGCCTCGGGAACGGAACTGGTGCGAACGAGAATGTCGGTGAGATTGTCGGAGAGAATCCGCTTCCGCCGAGCGTCCTTGCGGCGCTCGTTGATGACGAGATTCCGGGCGATTCCCCGCACCCAGGCTCCGAAATCGCGCTCGACATCGAACTCATCGAGCCGCTCGTAGGCCACGATGAAGGCCTCCTGCGCGATGTCATCCACCCACATCGGCTGCACACCCAGCGAACGCACGAAGGCCCGCAGGCCCGCGTGATGTTCGCGGACGTATTCGATGTAGGTTTCCGTGGTGGGGCCGGACATGGAAAAACTCCTCGCCTGTTCACATGGGTTTGTCGGGAATTCGCGAGGCGTGACACTCCCGATTCCAGCATCGCACAAAAAGATTCGCGGCACATCCGGCGTCCACGGATCGTTCGGAAGCGTAAAAAACTCCTGTCACATCTTCCGGGGTCGCGAAAACACCTCGTGAACGGGTCGAGTTTCCGACTCGATCCCGCTTTCCTGATTTGCCGGAGTTTCGGCTGCGCCGCCATTTTCCTCCCTCCTCCCAACGGCGGCCAGCCGGAGCCCGGCTCTGGAAGGGGGAACTGGAGAGATCCTCAGGCCCGATGCGGAAGTTCACCGCTTTCTCGCGAGAAAGGATTGATCTTCCGCCCGATCCGGGCAAGATCGTCGTCCCATGATGATGAGGTTCCTTCCATCTCCCGACGGGCGACGCCCCTCCGTGCGCGGAATTCTTCCGGCTTTGCTGTTCGCTCTTCCTCTCGCCAGCTGCGAACCTCCCATCAAGCCCGAGAAAGCGGAAGCCCCTCCGCAGAGAGAAGAGGCCCCGGTTCCGAATTCCCCGGCTCCCGAAGCACCGAATACACCGCCCCCGGCAACGGCCGTCCCGGAAGGACCGCAGACCGCTTCCCAGCCGGCCGAACCCCGGAGCCCCATGCTCGATGTCCGGGAGGACGAGGCCGCGAAGGAGATCCGGGTGTCCGGCAGGATTTCCAGCACCTACCAGAAGGACGACCTGATGTCGGGCCTGAAGGGGGCGTTCGGCTACATGACGATCGTGGATGAACTCGAGGTGGACCGACAGCTCCCCGAAGTCACCTGGGGCAACCGGGTCAATGATTTCCTGCTGCCCTTTCTCGATGTCGCCAAGGACGCCCATTTTCAATACGACAAGGGAGTGACCCTCATCGAGGGAACGGTGAAAGAGAGGAAGCAGATCAACCAAATCGGCAACATGGCCGTCTACGTGATGGAGGCGGCCGATTCTCGGGGAATCTCCAACCGTGTGAAGGTGAACGAGGCGGGAAACGATCCGGAGAAGAAGTAGTCTCTCCCCGCCCCAGGTCGAGGTCGCCATCCTCATCCAGGTCGAGCAGTTCCATCCGGTCGTATTTCACCCCCTCGGGCCCCGAGACGGACACCGTATCGCATTCCACGTTGGCTCCGCCGGCATCCGGCTCGCCCGTCAACAGCAGGACGCCATGGGCATCGCCGTCGGCCCGTTCGCAGGTCAGGAGAAATCGCCAGGTTTCCCGCTCCTCGCCCGGAAACGGAAACCACTTCACCGCCTTGGAGGTCCCGGTCGTGAAGGCGCCGGTGTTCGCCGGAAAGGAAAAACGGCGTTCCGTCCATTCCGCCCCGGTCTTCTCCGGTTGCAGGAGCACCACGAGGTCGCGCTCGCGCACCGCCGCCAGCACGTCGAGCCGCCCATCGGCATCGACATCGGCGACATCGACGAACATCACTTCCTCTCCGGACAGCCCGAGGCGCCGGGCCGGCAGGAAGACGGATCCCACCTTCCCCTTCGACACGGACCCGGCATTCTCGAGCCACCAGACGCCGGTGGAGGCCCCCTTGCGATCGGAAAAGATCACGTCCCGGTCTCCGTCACCGTCGAGATCGTCGGTCCGGACCGACATGATCCAGCCCGCGTCGTAGAGCGGATGGTAGGTCCAGTTCGCGAGATCCCGCGGATTTTCCGCCGGCTGCTCCAGCCAGCCGACCGTGGCCCCGGCGTTTTTCGAGCCGAGGATGAGATCCTCCCGCCCATCGCCGTTGGCGTCGAAGGGCAGGCAATACATCCACATCTGTCGCCCTTCGAGCACGGGAATGGCCTCGGTCTTCCAGGCGGCTTCCTCGGCGTAATCGGTCTCGGGAGCGGGCGCCCAGTGGACGAAAACCGTGCGCGTCTTCCCCTCCGTGCAGGAAACCACGTCCAGCACGCCATCGGCGTCGAGGTCGGCGAAGACGGCGTCCTCGGCCCCTTTCACGCGTCCCACCGTGAAGGACGGCCAGGGTTCTCCGACCCGATCCGGCCCCGGATTCAGCGCCACGCGAATGGCGTCGCCGTTTTCCCAGCCGGTGACCACGTCGGGCCGACCGTCGCCATCGGCATCGGCCAGGCGCACCCCGTCGGCTCCCAGCTTCCCGGACGCCTTGTCGGAACCGTCGATCAGGTGCCGCTTCCAGGTGGGCTCGGCTTTCCCGGGCGCCGCGGTCAGGGCCGCGGATGCAAGAAACGCCAACGCATACGCGCCAGCCCGTTTTCCCAAGACGAGGATTTTCATCGGCATCGATTCCGCTTACACTTTGCATCCAACTCCGTTCCGTCCCGATGCGCAATCCCCTTCCCTTCCGTCAATCCGTCCCCCTGCTGCTCATCGGTTGTCTGGCCGCGGCCCTCCCCCTCCCAGCGACGGTCGCGGAGGAAAAGGAAGCTACTGCGACGAAGGAAGAGATCGCCGCCCCCGCTCCCGAAATTTCGCCGAAGGAGGAAAAGGAAGCGAAGAAAGCGGCCCCGGAGAAGAAGGCCGACCCGGGAAGCGAGGAGGTCTTTCCCGGTGTGACGCGGGACATGATCGAGGGAAAATCGGCCCCCGACAGAAAGGGAAAAGGGGAAGCTTCCGAGGTCACCGACGAGGAAGTCGCCAAGGCCCTGGCCGGCATGGCGGAACCGTCCATCGATGGCCCCCTGCTCGATCCCGGGATCGTCCGTGATCTCATCTCCCGGGTCGAGCCCGCCATCGTCAAGGTCACCCA
This sequence comes from Verrucomicrobiia bacterium, assembly GCA_030432615.1. Classification (GTDB taxonomy): domain Bacteria; phylum Verrucomicrobiota; class Verrucomicrobiia; order Verrucomicrobiales; family DEV007; genus JAEUHH01. Next base: position 8,760 of record JAUIGT010000023.1, on the reverse strand, counting down.
CCAGTCCCGCGACGGCCACACCCTGGGCACCGGCAGCGGCTTCGTCATCTCGAAGGACGGTCTGGTCGCCACCAACCAGCACGTCATCGGCACCGCCCGTCCCATCAAGGTCGAACTGCTCGACGGCCGCGAGTTCGACGTGGCAGCCGTCCATGCCTGGGACCGGCACCTCGACCTCGCCATCTTGAAGATCGATGTGGGCGAGGAAGACCTGCCCTTCCTCGAGATCGCGGATCCGGAGTCGGTGGAACAAGGCGAACCCATCCTCGGTTTCGGCAATCCGCAGGGGCTGGAATTCAGTGTCGTCTCCGGACTGGTCTCGGCCATCCGCGAACTCGATGAGGACCTCCAGATCGAGGGCGAGACGCCCGATTTTCCCATGATCCAGATCGCCATGCCCATCGAGATGGGCAACAGCGGCGGTCCCATCGTCGATCTCGAGGGCCGCGTCCTCGGCATCGTCACCATCAAGCACGTGGCCACGCCCAACCTCGGGTTCGCGGTCCCGGCGGAACACCTGCAGCCACTCCTGGAAAAACCCAACAGCGTGCCCATGCATCGCTGGCTCACCTTCGGCGCGCTCGATCCCGATATCTGGACCACCGTGATGGGAGCCCGCTGGACCCAGCGCGGCGGTATCATCAAGGGCGAGGGCCTCGGCGGCGGATTCGGCGGTCGGGCGCTCTGCCTCAGCGAACGTCCCACGCCCGCACCGCCCTACGAGATCGCCGTCAAGGTGAAGCTGGACGACGAGTCCGGGGCCGCCGGCCTCGCTTTCGAATCCGACGGCGACGACCGCCACTACGGATTCTACCCGAGCGGTGGCAAGATCCGCTTCACCCGTTTCGAGGGTCCCGACATTTACAGCTGGACCATTCTCCAGCAGATCGAGACCGACGCCTACCAGCCCGGGAAATGGAACGAACTGCGCGTTCGGGTCGAGGACGATCGCGTGATCGGCTTCGTCAACGGCACCCGGATCCTGGAAATGGACGAGGCCGTCCTTCGCGGCGGCCAGGTCGGGCTCTGCAAGTTTCGCCACACCGTGGCCGAGTTCCGCCACTTCCATTCCGGCACCGATCTTTCCGAGCCCGAAGTGTCGCCGGAGATTCTCACCAAGCTGTCCCGCGAGATCGATGGCTTCGCCGCCGACGGGGAAGCCTCCACCCAACGCATGGAGACCCTGGCCTCGGCCACCCAGGCGAGCCGGGAATTGCTGCTGGAGAAAGCCACGGAACTCGAAACCCGGGCCGAGGAATTGCGTCGCCTGACCACCGAACTGCACCTCCACGAAATCGCCGAGGGATTGTCCGAGGAGCTCGACGGCAAGTCGCCCGACCTTTTCCGTGCCGGTCTTTTCATTTCCCGACTCGACGAGCCCGACCTCGATTTCGACTACTACGAGGAGCAGTTCGATCGCCTCGTCAACGAGGCCCGGGAAGCGGTGGAGAACGATCCCGACGCCGAACCCGCGAAGAACGACCGCGAAAAGGTTCGCCGGCTCGCGAAATTTCTCTTCGAGGAAAGCGGTTTCCACGGCAGCCGCAGCGAATACTACCACCCGGGCAACAGCTACCTCAACGAGGTGCTCGAATTCCGCGAGGGTCTTCCCATCACCCTCTCCGTGGTCTTCATCGAGCTGGCCCGACGGCTCGGCATCAAGGGCGTGGAAGGCATTCCCCTCCCCGGTCATTTCATCGTCGGCCACCGCGACCGCAAGGCGGAGCCCGAACTGATGCTCGTCGATGTCTTCGAGGGTGGCAAGGTCATCACCCGGCGCGAGGCGGAGGATATCGCTTGGTCCATCACCCGCAGTTTCCCCAACGACATGGACTTCAAGCGGGCCCTGCCCAGGGACATCGTGGTCCGCATGCTCCGCAACCTCGTCGGGATCGAAATGAACGAACGTCGCCCGGCCGAGGCGCGCTCCTACATCGAGCTGATCCTCGCCGTGTCCCCGGACGAGTCCCAGGAACGATTCCAGCGCGCCCTGCTCCGCTACCAGGACGAGGACCTCTCCGGCGCCAAGGAGGACTTCGACTGGCTCCTGCAGCGCCGCCCTCCCGGTCTCGACTACGATCGGCTCCAGTATTTCCGCGAACAGCTGGAGTCGGAGAGCGCGGAAGCGGCGAGCGACGCGGAGTGAGGAAGCTCGGGGCTTTGAGCCGGGAGCGTGGGGTCGTTTGAGGATTGATTTCTCTCGTTTCCCGCAAGGGAACTTCCTGTCAGCCCGAGCGAGCCCGCGAGCCGAGGGACCTCACGCCGGCAGGAACGAGGCGCCCCACTTCTCGACACGTATCCACGCTCCCGCTACGCGCGAGCCAGGCGATGTCTTATCCACCGACCTCGAGGTGTTGCATCAAGGTCGTTCCATCGTCCGCCTCAAGGCACCGCCCCCGCGATAGGCCTCGAGGGGAACGCTTTTCAGCCTTCGCTCCTGGACAAACACCAGGCGAGTGAGCCAGAGATGACGCTTCACGACGAAGTCCCGGGTGCGGAATTCCTCCCCGGACGCGTCCCGCAGAACCAGCACGCGCCGGCCATCTTCCCAGCCCACCGCGCGCGGGAGGGAATCGAATTCGAAGAAGACGAGCACGAAACCGATCGGCAGCAAGAACAGGGACGAGCCCACCAGGGGAAGGAAGTCGGCCTGCTCGAAGAGCTTCGAACCGATCGCGGAAAGCACGACGAGCCAGAACACCCATGCGCTCAGCCGGATCGGGAAGAAGACGAAAAACGATCTCCTTGGAATCATGGATTGAAACGGCCTGCTCCCCGAGCCAGGCGGCGGCTCACAGGAAATGATCACTCTTCCAGAGCACCGAAACGCAATTCACCCGCCCCTGGACAATTCCCAGCCGAGCCACCGCTCCTTTCCGCCGAAAGAAAAAGGTGTCCTCCACTTCTTCCGGCAAGGGCGGCCACGGCAGTTCCTCCAACCACGATTCGGTTTCGAACTCCGTCCCATCTCCCACGTATTTCCGCACCTCGTCGATCGGCGCCCCGAGGGGAACCAGGGACCGCAGATCCGCCACCTCCCGGGATCGCCTCGCTTCGTCACCCAGGTTGCCCAGCGCGAAGCCGAAGCACCCCACACCGACGGCGATGACCAGTCCGGTGACGGAAAACGGCAACCCCACCAGCAGGCCGAGCGCGATCAGGATGCCGCCAATCTTGCTCAGCATGGGAGGGATCGGGAAAAAGGACCGCGAGCAGTGGGAGGTTCAACTCCCCAGCGTCCACCCCTTGCGGTAGTGATGCTGCACCAGCGCGTCGGCTTCGGCGTTGCCGGTCTTCATCGACTTTGCGTCCCACGTCAGCTTCGTGCCGCTGCCGACCTGGGCCGCGATGCAGCCGAGCAGCATGATCTCGGTCAACGGCGCCGCGTAGTCGAAGTTGGATTTCGCCATCGAGGCATCGCCCGCCTTGCAGGCCGCGATCCACTCGGCGTGATGGCCGGGAGAACGTTCCATCGTCTTTTCCGGCTCCTGGAAATCGGCCTTCCCGGCGTTGTTCACCAGTTGCGGCATGCCGCCGTGACTGCCGTGCATGAAGACATGCTTGCTGCCGTAGTAGAGGCAGCCGTCCTTGGGCGTCTTCTTGTCCTCGTCCATGTTCTCGGGCCGCGGCATCTGGTGCTTGCCGTCGAACCACACCAGCTTCACCGGCGGGCGCTTGCCGTCCTCGGAAGCCGCGAACTGGTAGGTGATGGTGCAGGAGGCCGGGTGACTCACCTTCTCGCTGCCGGGAGTCGATCGATCGCAGACGGCCTCGATGGTCTCCGGCATCCCGAGCCCGAGGGCCCAGACCGGGTGATCGAAAATGTGGGCGCCCATGTCACCGAGTGCGCCGGTGCCGTAGTCGAGGAATCCACGCCACTTGAATGGCACGATCTGGCTGCTGTAGGGCGCTTCCGGTGCGGGCCCGAGCCACACGTCCCAGTCCAGGGTCGGCGGCGCCTCCTCGGCCGGCGGCCGCACGATATCCTGCGGCCAGATCGGACGACTGGACGCGCAGTGGACCTCGCGAATCTCACCCACGGCTCCGGACTGGATCCACTCGTTGGTGCGGCGCGCCCCTTCGGCGGCGTGGCCCTGGTTGCCCATCTGGGTGCAGACGCCGTATTTCCGGGCCGCCTCCATGAGCGCGCGCGACTCGGAGATCGTGCGGGTCAGGGGCTTCTCCACGTAGACGTGCTTGCCCAGTTGCATCGCCGCCATGGCGACGATGGCATGGTTGTGATCGGGGGTGGAAACCACCACGCAATCGAGATCCTTGCCGACCTTGTCGAGCATCTCCCGCCAATCGGAGAAGAACTTCGCGTTCGGGTGTTTCCGGACCGAGTCCGCGCAGCGGCGCTGGTCGCAGTCGGCGAAAGCGTAGACGTTTTCGCCCGAGCAGCCCCCGAGGTTCGAGGCGCCGCGGCCACCCGCGCCCACGAAAGCGATGTTCAGCTTCTCGTTGGGAGATTGCTTCCCGTCCTGCGCCCGGACCACGTGACTGGGCACCACCTGGAACGCGGCGGCACCCGACAAGGTGGTGAGAAATCGACGGCGGGAAGTGGCGGACAGAGCGGAGGAGGAAGAAGCGGACTTCGGCGAGGTGTTTTTCATGAGTAAAAAATCCTACCCGGCTTCCCGCGACCTTGGCAAGGGAGGAAATCGCGGCCTTCGCCGACCACCAAGTCGCACGGATTCCGCTGGTATCAGTTCCCCTGCCCCGTCACATCCTCCAGCGCCGCCAGGCCGCGCAGCATCTTGAACTTGCCGTTGTTGCGCCGGGTCAGGGCCTGGAAATGATCGCGCGTCTGGTCGGCCATGTCCTCGTCCTCCCCGAGAAAGACCACCATGTGCAGCGAGGGCGGATCCAGTCCCATGCCGCGATAGTATTCGTCGACCCCGTTCTTCACCAGGGTCTCGATGTCGTCCGGCGTGTGCGGCTCGTTGCGGGGACGCTGAACGCCGCCGGTGCCGCCGGTCGCGCGCGGCGGCGTGGCCCCGGTGATCTCGCGCACCAGTTCATTGAAATTCAGCACCACCTTGGGCGGCAACCCCTTCTCCCGGCGGGCGTCGTTCTCGCGCTGGAGCCATTCCCGGGTGCGCTGCACGGCCTCGTTCCAGGAACGACGTTCGGCGGCCGACACCTCGCCCGGCGTGCCGGGATTCGCCGCCATCTCGGCGCGATATTTTTCCATCTCCTCCGGCGTCGGCGTCTTCACCAGTCCCCGGTAACCGCTGGCGATGCAGAAGATCGACTCCGCCTGCCACTCCAAGGCTTTCTGGATCGCCTTGGCATAGTGGGCCAGGTCGCGCGCGGCGACGGGTTCGAGGTCTTTCTCCACCTCGAGCTGGTCTCCCCGCTGTCCCGCCAGGCCCAGGTTCTCGTAGGTCCGATTGAGGGGATGGAGCCACTCGATCGCGAGCCGCAGATTCGACGGCATCGCCACCACCGGCTCCTCGGCGAAGGCCGTGAGACGCTTTCCCTCGTAGAGCAAAATATTGAACTTCGTGCCCCGGTTGAGCCCGCCCATCATGGCGGCAATCTCGCTCTTCACCTTGTCGTAGGCATACATCCCGCCCTTCTCATCGACGAGCATCTCGCGGCCGGCATCGATGATGAAGACGATGCGCTTTCCGCCCGCGCTGATGCCGAAGAAATTCACGTCGGACATCTCCCGGGAGTCGCCGGCGAAACTGAACCCGTCCCCGACATCGGCCGCCCCGGTGATCATCGTGGTCACGTCGACGGCATTGGTATTCTCCATCTCCGGCACCTTGACCGGGGAGGCTCCGATCGCCCCGATCACGTTCGGAGCCGCCGCCGATGCCGCCGCCGGTTTCTGCTCCTCCAGCTTCTGCAGCCGCACCGGCACCACCGGTTTGTCGCGCTCGACCGCCGCCACCGTGGCGATCAACTGCGGCGGCTTGGGCCTTGGCACCGCGATGACGATGAAGCCCACGAGAATGACCACCGCGAGATGCACCAGCAACGCCACGCTGAGGGCCGACATTTTCTGCGCCGCCCCTTCAATCCGGGGCGCCCTCCCGATCGCGCTCAGCGGTTCGAGCCGGAGATCGCCCTGGTAATTTGCCCAACGTTTCGCCACCGCCTGCTTCGCTGGCCGGGGCATTGCCCGGTAGATCGAGGGTTGCGGCACCGGGTCACCCGGATCGCTCGGCTCCTTTGTTTCCTCCTCCGTCGGTGACGCCCCCTTGGGTGGGACCACCGTCGGTGTCCAGCCCGCTGGTTTTTCCCGGCGGAACCGGCGGGGAGGCCGATCCCGGACCTTCACCTGTTCGGCGGGATCGGGGGGAAGCATGGACGATGATTCGGGAGCAGGAGCGCTCGTCGTTTCCTCTTTCGGGACGATCGTCTCCTCCGCCTTCTCACCGCCCCCCTCGTTGCCGGTCTCTCCCTCGAGCGGCGGCAGGGCAGCGGCCCCCTGGGTCAACAGCGTGTGCAGGCGAAACTGCAACTCCGGCGGCAGCGGTGCTTCGTCCGGTGATTCGCGCACCAGCCGGCGAGCACCTTCCCGATCGTCTTCCCGGACATGGGCCTCGATCAACCGCAGCCGCACCGACCAATCCTCCGGGGCCCGGCTCAGAGCGGCTTCGAGTTCCTGGCGGGATTCCGACATCGGCTGAACAGGAGGAAAAACCGCTCGTCGGAAATCTGGAGGTTCGGCGGGCGGTTCCTTTCCTTCCTTCCCGCCCTGCCCCTGTCGATGACCGCAATGGCTCAGTTGCCGGGATCGCCGGTCACGTTCTCGAGTCCTTCGAGCCCTTCGAGGATGCGCATCTCGCCACCGTCACGCCGGGTGACACTCTTGAAATGGGTATCCACGGTGATGCTGGGTTCCTCGTCCTCACCGATGAACCAGACGATGTTGATCTCCGGCTTCTTCTTGTTCGCCTGCCGGTAATAGAAATCCTTGGCGTTCTTCACCTGGTCCTCCACCTCTTCCATGGTGTAACCGGGAGACGGCTTGCGACGAATGCCGGGCTCCAGTTCGCGCACCAGCTCGTGCCAGTCGCGAATGACCCGCTGGGGCACGCCCTTCGAGCGGCGGGCGGCGTTTTCCTTGTCCAGCCAGGCCTGCGCCCGCTTCACCGCGGCCACCCAGGCTTCCTCCTCCTTCTCCCCCCATTTCTGTTCCCGGTAGTATTTCTCCAGCTCGCGTTCGTCCATGGGCTTGTGCAGGTGCACCCAGCCGCTGGTCAGGAGGAAGACGGTGTTCACGTCCATCTCCAGCGTCCGTTGCAGGGCCTTGATGTAGTGGGAAAGATCGCTCACCGGGATGGGATCGATCCCTTCCTGGATCGGCGCGGTGGTGTAGCCCTCGCGAATCCCGATCTCCTCGTAGACCTTGTTGATGGGCTCGATCCACTCGATCGCCTGGCGCACGTTGGACGGGCTGGCGGCCACCAGTTCCTCCTTGAAGCTGGCGATCTTCTTGCCCTCGAAGAGCACGATGTTGAAGGCCGTGGTCTTGTTGAGTCCGCCCAGCATCTTCTCGATGTCCGCCTTCACCTTGTCGTAGGCGGGAATGCCGCCCTTGGAATCGGTCAGCATGAAACGGGCGGCCTCGATCACCAGCACGATGCGGCTGCCCTTCGACTTGATGCCGAAGAAATTCACCATCGACTCCTCTTCCTCCGCCGCGAAACTCATGCCGGTGCCGATGTTCGCGCCCACCGCGCCGAGGGTGACGTCGAAATTCTGCCGCTCTCCCTCGAACTCGGGAATCGAGACCGGGGACGCCGCCACCGAGCTGACCACGAAACTGGTCGGGGCCGAGGACGAGGAAACCGAACGCGACACCCGACGCACCGTCTGCTGCTCGACATTCTGATCGGTGTCCTCCTGGCTCAGCGTCGCCGTCACCTGCGGGACCGGCGGACGCGGCATGGCGATCACCGCGAACCCGAGCAAAACCGCCAGGGCCACGTGAATCAGCACCGCCGTGGTCAGGGCCGACACCTTGGCACCGGCGTCGCTCTCCTTCTCGTGCGGCTTCACCGCTCCGCCTTCGGACACGATGAAATGCCGCCCGTGCTCGCCTTCCTGCCAGTAGCCCATCTCCCCTTCGTGTTCGACCAGATCCTGGTCGTCTTCGGCCACCGCCGCCGCGTAGACCGGTTCGCCGTCGTCCGTGTCGTCGGCCAGCGCGACCGCCACCGCCGGAGCAGCGGCGTCGTCCGCCGGAGCCACCGGCAGCGGCGCTTCGGGGCTCGGCTCGACCCCCGCTTCCTCGAGGCGATTCACTTCCTCCTGCAGGCGCCGGGAATCGACCAGCGAGATCGGCGCCTCCACCGGCTGCTTCAGCAGGGCCAGGGCATCGGAATCGCGCCCTTCGGCCGATAGGGCGGCGGCCGCTCGCAAGCGGAGATCCCAGTCGGCGGGATTCTGGGCCAGCGAAGCGAGGAGAGAGGCGGAATCTTCTTGGTTCATAACGACTTGGGGAAAAACGGGGGTGAGGCACCCGCCTAGAGAAATCAACGTCATTTCCCCGGGAGGTCCACTCCTTTCCCTACCTTGATTCCGGCACCCCCGAATCGTGACAGGAAAATGCGGGCGCCCTCCGATCAGTCAATCGATCCACGACGCCGCTCCTCCCCACTTCCTCGTTGTCCCCGCTCCCCCGCCGTGATACCGCTGTCCCATCATGACGAAAAGCCAGAACCTCTCCCACTTCCTCCAGTCCGACGGCCGCACCGTCATCGTCCCCATCGACCACGGCACCGCCATTCCCGTGCCCGG
>JAUIGT010000536.1 GCA_030432615.1 Verrucomicrobiia bacterium | reverse complement strand
GTGACCGACGAGCAACGAAGGCAGCGGGGAAAAATGGCCCGAATGGTTCAAGAAAGCCGCAGGCCTCACTTCCATTTTTCTCAACACTGAATCGTCAGAGTATTTTTTGAATTTCGTATCACTCGTCCCCCTCGGTCCTGATCGTCGGAGCGGTGTCGAGGATCTCGAGGTAGGTATGGGAGAGACGCTTGCCGCTTTCGGGATCGAAGGTCTCGACGCGCATCTCGTCCACCATCCAGACGTCCTCGAGCTTCTTGCCGTGAAGGACCTCGAAGCGCTTGATGGCCTTGCCGGCATTGTCGTAGCCGACCATCTTCATGAGACCGCCGCTGCCCTTGTCGACCCAGATATCGACGGTGCCGTACTGGCCGTGTCCGTCGGGATTGCGGACCCGGACGACCCAGCAGTCTCTTGTCTTGAGCTTGTCCTCGCCGACGATCTTTCCCTCGGGCCAGTAGAGGAAGCGCATCGAGAGGTCGTCGTAGGTGACGTCGGTATTGCGGATGTGCTGCCCGTAGCGTTCCGGGGGCACCGGGGCATCGCTGCCGGCGACGACCTCCTTGAGGAAGAACTGGTCGTTGGAGGTGTTCAGGTGGATGATCTGGGGGGGATCATCGAACTTGAACCGGATGTACTTCGGCTGCAGCGAGAGGGTGAAGGGGATCTTGGTGCGGATTCCCTGGCGCAACTGGCCGACGAAGTCGCGATCGTAGAGCGTGTAGCTGTAGCGCACGAGCCGGAGAACCTCGTCGGCATTGAGGTTGTCGAGCGTCTTTTCCTGGGAAAACGCGGGGGTGCCTCCGACGGCAAGAAGGCTCAGCGCGGCGAGAAAAGTCCGGCGGGGAAGGGACAAGCGGGAGAACATGGGAACGGGAAAATGGGAACGGGGATTTTGGAAGGTAAGACGTTCGTGGGGTAAGCTACATTCAGATTACCCGCGATAAAGCGGCAATCTTTCAGCGCCCCGATGCCATGGAAAACTACAAGCTGGTCCTCCCCGAACACCTCAACCAGTACGGCTTCCTGTTCGGCGGTCACCTCCTGATGTGGGTGGACGAAATCGCCTGGATCGCGGCGACGTTGGCCTACCCGCGGTGTCGTTTCGTCACCGTGGGCATGGACCGGGTGGAGTTCAAACGGAGCGTGCGCGAGGGAACGATCCTGCGCTTCACCGTCGAGAACCCCAAGGTGGGCACCACCTCGTTGACCTGGGAAGTGCGCGTTTGGCGCGACGAGGAAGAGATTTTTTCGACCCATGTGACCCTGGTCTGCATCGATGACGGCGGGGAAAAGACGGCGTTGCCCTAGGGAGTGGTCGCGAGTAGCCTTGGCCCACTTTTCTTGAAGCCATGCCAGATTCCGAACCCGCCATCGCCGTCATCGGTTCCCTCAATGTCGATTACGTCGCCAAGGTCGGTCGTCTGCCGGTGCCCGGCGAGACGGTGGCGGCTTCGGACCTGGAGATCGTGCACGGTGGCAAGGGGGCCAACCAGGCCATCGCGGCGCGCCGCCAGGGATGCGCGGTGCGGATGATCGGCTCGGTGGGAGAGGACGACATGGGACGGTCCTACATCGAATACCTCAAGGAAGAGGGCCTCGAAACCGATGGGATTCGATTGTTGGCGGGGATCTCGACGGGGGCCGCCTTCATCAGTGTCGATGCCGACGGCGAGAACACCATCGTGGTCTGCGCCGGGGCCAACGGAAACACCTCGCCCGACCAGATTCGGGCCCGGGATCCGTTCATCTCGGAATCGGATGCCCTGCTGGCCCAGTTCGAGGTGCCGTTGTCGGCGGTGGTCGAGGCGCTCAAGATCGCCAACCGCGCCGGGGTGCTGACGGTGGTCAATCCGTCGCCGATGCGCTCGACCTTCCCCTGGGCGACGGTGGAGATCGATTACCTGATCGTGAACGAGACCGAGGCCGACGAGATTCTCGAGGAACTGCCGGTCGAATTGGGAGCCGCTCCCGAGATCCGAGAATTCCTGCTCGGCCGCCGGATCAACGGCCTGGTGGTCACCCGCGGAAGTGATTCCACCCTGGTCATCAGCCGGGACGAGGCCTTCGAGGCGCCGACCTTGCCGGTGCTGCCCGTGGACACCGTGGGGGCCGGTGACGCCTTCGCCGGCTGTTTCACGGCCAGGTTGGCGTCCGGGGAAAGCCTGCGTGAGGCGGTGTTGGCCGCGAACTGCGCCGGGGCGTTGACGACGTTGCGAACCGGGGCGCAGCAGCCGATTCCCGATCGCGACCGGGTCGATCAACACCGGGCGCAACTGGGGGATTGATGGGCGGGCGCGAGATAGGTTGGGCGCCGATCCGTCCTGCCCCCGGTTTGCGTTGTCCCCGGACTTGCCGAACGCGGCGAAGGCCTACTTGAACATCGGATCGTCCGGGTTGCCGGCGCTGAGCAGGTAGGCCATGAGATCGAGGACGTCGTCCTTGCTCAGGGTGTTCAGCAGGCCGGGCGGCATCATGGAGTAGGGGGAGGCCTTCATTTCCTTGAGCTGCTTCCGATCGATGCTCTCGATCTGGTCGGGATTCATCATGTTGGTGTTCACCTTGATGGTGTCGCCGCTGAGGTTCATGACGCGACCGTTGATCTGGGAACCGTCGAGCATAGTGAAGATCATGGAGCCATACTGGTCGCTGATCTCCTTGCTCGGCTCGATGATGCTCTCGAGGAGGTCGCGCGGGCTGAACTTTCCGGAGACACTCGTGAGGTCGGGGCCGATGGCGCCGCCTTCCTGGTTGAAGCGGTGGCAGGCGAAGCAGGTGGCCGCGCCGAACATCTTGCGACCGTTGGCGTAGTCGCGATTGCCTTCCAGGCCGACATGAATGACGTCGTCGAAATCTCCGACGGTCCAGTTCTTCACGAATTCCCTCGGTTCGAAGGTGAAGCGAGGCTCGCTGCCCTCGGGCTTGGCTTCGATGATTTCCTTGAGCGCGACCTTGTCCTCTTCCGGCGTGTTCTCCAGGGCGGTCTTCTTGATGTTCTCCACGAAGAGGCCGAAGCTCGCGCCGCCCTTGTATCCGGCGGCCTGGACGAACCAGCGGAAGAAATCGGCGCGCAGCTCGCGGTTCCATCCGGCGGTGAGATGGCGGAGCGACTTGGCGTAGGCGATCTGCTCTTCCTGGGAAGGGGCCGTCTTGAGCAGGGCGATCCCTTTCCCGGCGACGGAAGGCGCCTGGAGATAGACCAGCAGCTGCACCAGCTCGATGTTGAGTTCCGGGCTCTTCGCGGGCAGGTGGGGATCGAGGTGGGCGATCAGCTTCTCACGGGTGGCGTCATCGGGCGCGCCCATGCGGGTGAAGGCGAGCGCGTAGGCACGGGTGAGATCGACCTTCTGGGAGGTGCTCAGTTCTTCCCAATCGATGCCGTTCAGCAGGGCGAGCAACTTCGGCTGGAGCGCCTTGTCCCCGTGACGGGCCAAGGCGATGGCCGCGTTGATGGCAGCCACGGGATCGCTTTCGGCGAGGGCCTTGTCCCGCCAAGTTTCCACCGGCTGGTGTTCGATGGCGATGCGAGCCGCGAACCGGAGCCAGCGATCCTCGCTGGAGAGGAAGGGCCACGCGGTTTCCACGGCCTTGGGATCCTCTTTCCCGTGAAATGCCTCCAGCATGCGGCGCTGTTGCGCGGCCTCGGTCAGCGGAGGGGCCTCGTCCTCACCCACCGGTTCGTTGCCCACGTAGGTGACCCGGTAGAGACCCGACTGGACGCGGCGTCCGCCGATGGTGAAATACATGGCGCCATCCTGCTCACCGATGAGGATGTCGGTGAGGGGAAGCGGTTGCGCGCTGATGAACTCCTCGATCGTGCCGGTGTAACCTGCTCCGTCCGGATCGAGGTGAACGGCGTAGAGCTTGCCATAGCTCCAGTCGAGAATGTAGAGGGCGTCCTGGTATTTCTCGGGAAACTTTGCGCCGAAACCGAAGGCCACGCCGGTGGGGGAACCGGGGCCGACATCGATGACGGCGGGAAGGCTGTCGGGGTAGTAGGCCGGCCACTTGCCGCCCCCGTTGCGCCAGCCGAACTCGGCGCCGCTGGCCACGAGATTGACCCGGGTCGGGCGGTACCAGGGAGTGTTCATGTCCCACTCCATGTCGGCGTCGTAGGCGAACAACTCGCCGTTTCGATCGAAGGCGGCGTCGTATTCGTTGCGGAAGCCGGTGGCGATCAGTTCCCATTCCTTGCCGTCAGGATCGGTCCTGGCGATCCAGCCACCGGGAGCGGTGACGCCTTTCATGAAGCCGCGACCGTAGGGACGCTCGAGAAGCAGGTCCTCGTCCCAGACCCGCG
>JAUIGT010000535.1 GCA_030432615.1 Verrucomicrobiia bacterium | reverse complement strand
CAAATAAGATCTGGACGATTTGCGAGGCCTTCGGTTCTCGGGGCGAGGCGCGCTGAGGGAAGGTAGCGAGCTACCTGACCGAAGCGGAACGAAGCATCCGGGAGGCGAAGGCTCGCACCACAAAAAATAACCGAAGGCTAGAATTCCTTTTTTTTAATTTCTATCAATCGTCCAGAGGTTATTGGAATCTGGTATTAGGCAGCGAACCGGAATCCCGGACCGTGGTGTGGACGAGCATCGCGGGAGGCTCGTGAGACCGTGCCTTCGGCGAAACCGTTTCCCCATTCCCAATGGCACGGCGGCACCCTCTCCGGGTCAGGACGTTTCCCGATGGAAATTCAGTGGTCCCGAAGCGCCTCGATCAGTTCGCCCTTCGACATGTCGGACCGTCCCTCGATGCCGATCTCCTGCGCCTTCCGGTAGAGTTCCTTCCTGGTTCGCTGCTCGTAGGGGCGGGAGTCCCGCTCCTGGTCCTGGGGGCTGGTGTTCGCAATCCGGGCGGCCTTCTCCTTGGAGGCGCCCTGCTCGCGAAGCGCTTCGTAGGTTTCCTTGTTCTGGATCGATCGGAAGGAGTTTTTCGAGGCCATGGTGCGGGTTGAGGTGAAATGGAAGTTTTCACGGATCGACCGTCGCGGTCGGAATCCGCCAGTCCTCCTCCATCGCACCATCCATACCAGGAGGCCGCGCCGCTCCCGAACGCCCCCCGCAGGCAGGTCGGGAGCGGGTTGCCTTCCCCGTCCGCCGACCCCGGAACGTCGCAGATCGCAGGGATTTCCGGACGTTTTGCAACCCTTCGCGCGGAACGAAGAAGGTGTATTTTCCCGCTCAGGGTGCCGGATCCGGCCGCCTCGGCCGCATGAACTTCGTGGCCAGCATCGCGGCCAACCCGACCAGGAGGACCAGCACGATCACCACTCGCCAGCCCTCGGGATGCGAGCGATCCCCGAATTCCAGCTCGAGTTGGAGGGGCGCGTTTTCCGCCACCTGCAAGGCCCGCTCGAATCGATAGACCCGCCCCTCGTCGGGCAGCGTCACCGACATCGCCCGCGTCGCCGGTTCGATGGTGCGCTGCTGGCGCACGATGCGGCCGGCGATGCGCTGGAGCACGGCGTTGTCCTCGTCGCTGTTTCCCTGCAGCAACTGGACGAGATCCTGGGGACGGAAATTCAGGGCGCCCTGCTGCAGCACCGGATTGGCGGCCGCGCCCTGGATCACCTGGTCGTTGGCCTGGAAATCGACTTCGTCCCCGCTGTTGTCCATGAGGAGACGCTGGCGCCGGGTGTTCAATCCGACGATGGCCTGCTGGGTCTGGAGATTCTCCAGCTGCACCCGCGCGTCTTCGTTGGAGGCGGCGTCGATGGCGAAGCCGTTGGCCACGCTGTTGAGCGCCTGGCGCGCCCTGGTCTGGTCGCCGCTCTGGATCAGTTGATTGGCCTCCGCGAGGAGCTGGGTGGCCTGCCTCACCTGGTCGGCGCGATTCTCCTGCGCCTTGGAGAAATAACGGTCGCGGTCGTAGACACCGCGGGCTTCCCCGGCGCGAAACTCGAGATCCCCGTCGCTGCTCTCCAGCTCCATCCCCGGTGGAGCCACCACCTGCCAGGTCAGGTTCTCCAGCGGCACATCGAGAACGGGACTCACGAGGGAGACATCGTCGGACTCGGCCCGCGGCACCGCGTAGACGAAGCGGACCCGCGCGGTGCGCTCGTCGGTGCCGGGAAGAATGTAGAACTGCCAGGCGTCGCCCTGGCGAACGGAGTGCACGCTCTCGCCGTTGACGAAGATATTGAACAATTCACCTCCAGGCGGCAGCCCGACCGTCAGGCCGCTGCGCTGGACCACTTCCATCGTCAGATCGACCGCGGTCAGCTCGCCTCCGGTCGGAGACAGGACCGTGGTCAGCATTCCGCTGGCGACGCGCAACTTGAGCGCCTCGGCGAGTGAATGACGCTGGACCCGGACCTCCAACGCCTCTCCCGGGGTCACCGCCCGCAAGGTCAGCGCGGGGGCGCTCCGATCTCCCGCGGCGTCCCGCAGCGAGGCCGCCACCGCGTTCCACTCGGATCGCTGCCAGCCGGACGGCAGCGTGTCGTCCACCTCGATTTCGAGCCGGCCCGAGGTTCGCAGGCCGACATGATAAGCCACCTGGCGCGCGGTCGGAAAACTCGCCGGAGACACCGCCTCGCCGCCGTCCTCACGATCGTCCCGGCGCTCGAACTCCAGGCCGATCTCCACCTCGCCGACGATGCGGCGCTGGAAATGTATCTCCCAGGTGTCGGAATCGGGAGCGGCCCGGACCAGGTCGCTGACCGCGTCCCCACTGGCGCGAAGGGTGCGAATCTCGTCCTCGTCGGTGATCGGCAATCGCACCGGGAGACTCCGGATGGCGGCGTTCTCCACCTTGAACGTCCCCGTCAGCGCGGTCCGCGTCTGGCCTTCCCGCAGGGTCACGACCTGGAGCACCTGGCCGGTGATCCAGGGTTCGAGACGTTCCACGCCGAGCGTCAGCGACCAGTCCCGCTGGAGCAGCCGGAACGCCAACGCGCCCCGCGCATCGCCACCCATTTCCCGGGGATCGATCTCGCTCAGGTTCTGTCGGGCCTCGGTCCGCAACCGGATCCCGGTCGCCGGCCGGATGACCAGGTCGCCGGTCTGGCGCTCGGCTTCGTTGAGTCGGAAACGCGGCACCTCCCACTCGCCTTCGTCGGTGGGCGCGAGTCCCGCCAGCGTCAGCGAGAAATCCTGGGCGCCGATGGTCTTCCCGTTGAGGTGCATGACGATCTGGCGCTGCCCGTCCTCGGTCAGTTCGCTCCAGTGATGCAGGGCGCCTCCGGTCAGCGATTCCACCTCCAGTCCCTCGGGAAGCGGAAAACTGAGTTGAAACAAGCCGGTGCGGGTGATCTCCGCGGTGAACTGGATCGAAAGCACGAGGCGTTCGTCTCCCAGCGAAATCACCTGCCGGCTGCCGACCCGGATCTCGGGATCGACCGGGCTCACCTTGACCTCAAGCGTACTGCCTTCCTCGGCGCCGTAGCGGAAAACCCGGTGCAGGACGGAATCCTCCCCCGGCAGGAGCGATCCGTCGAAGTCACCGAGATTGACCACCGACATCGCCTCGGCGGTCGCGCTCTCCGGTTGGGCGTCGGGACCGAACCCGAGCCCGACCAGCCCGACTTCTCCCGCGGCGCCTTCCACCCTCAGCGGCGAAAGCGACAATGTCACCGGCAGGGGATCGACTCCGCGCTGGGTGGCCACCTCGACCACGAAGGGCTGGGACTGGGCCGGCTCGACATTGAGCGAGAGCGCGCCCGAATCCGCGTCGAACTGCCAGGTACCGATCGGGCCGGTGACCTCGCTGACGGTCAATCCATCGGGCACGCGGACAATCAACCGATCAACCTGCCCCTGGGAGGGCCGAATCCGGAAACGATGCCGCCCGTCGAGCACGCCCGGACCGGGCAGGTAAAGTTGCTCGGCCTCCACGTAGAACCGCGTCTCCTCCGCCGTCACGTCCCGCGACCGGGGTTGCAGAGAGATGCGTGCGTCGCTGCCGGGTTCCAGCAGGAGCCGGGCCGCGCTTGCTTTCTGGCCATCGGGGGAAACGGGTTCGATGCGGAGGGCCTGGGCGCTGGCGAATTCCCATCCGGGCCGGTCATAGGTCGCCTCGATTTCTTCCAACACCGCCGGGCCGGTCGGCACCACGATTCCCGCCACCGGATCGGGAACCGCGAGTTCGTATTCGAACTGAATCTCGAAAGCCGTTGCCACCGTTTCCGCCGTAGCCGTCTCCACCCGCGTCGCATTCAACACGCTGACCACGTAGGCGGATCGCTTGCCGTCGGCCGACACCGATCGCTTGGAAAGCTTGAGTCCTTCGCCTTCGAACCGGGTCAGGATGGCCGGACTCTCCAGCAGCACGAAACTCTCGCCGGATTGGCCCGTGAACACCGCCGTGCCCGCGGCGCGCAATCTCCCGGTCTCCGCGTCGATGGTCCACTCCTGGCGAATGGAATCCGCCGCCGAGTAATCCGCGGCGTTCCCGGGATCGGCGGAAGCGGACGTGGCCGCCCCTAACGCCAGGGCGGCCAACGCGATCAACGCCGTCGGCTGGGGCGCCGTTCCCGCCGTTCCACCGTCACCGTCTTCGGTGATCGACTCCTTCCTTTCGCTCTTCTTCCTCTTCGTCTTGCGCGGAAAATCACGCCGCCAGTTCTTCCCCTGCGGCACGAGCAGCCCCAGCAACAGCGCGATGGCCAGGACGACGAAAAACCAGGGATCGCTCTGCCGCTGCCAGAGAATACCGAGAAACAC
>JAUIGT010000022.1 GCA_030432615.1 Verrucomicrobiia bacterium | reverse complement strand
CGGTCACGACGCCCCTCCAGGACTGCGGGGCGGCCTCGGCCTTCCTCCTCGACGGGCGCGTGAACCAGTTCGCCGACCCGGCCGACCCTCCGGCGGGTCTCACCCGTGCCCAGGTCCTCGACAACAACGACCGACCCTGCCAGGAGCGGGCCGCCGACCAGGCTGCGCCCGACCCGGAGCGCGGGTCCGAAGTCGTGATCCCCTCCCGCCGGCGTCCACCCGGCGAGCGCGGCGATCACTTCGGAGATTTCCGTCCCGTTGTAGATCGGCTGTCCGGCCACCTGCGAATCGAGGACGACGTACTCCGTCCGAAAGGCGGAATCCGACAACTGCCGAAGTTCCTTTTCCAACTGGCTCTCCAGGTTCTCCCGATAGGCGGTCATCGAGGCGGAGCTGTCGAGCACCACGGCGATCCTCTGGACGGAGTCCGGACGCATCCAGCGAGGCTGGACGAGCATCCAGGTCAGCAGGAGCACCGCGAGCAACTGCAACCATAGGGGGATGGAACCGCGGAGACGTTCGAACTTTCGCCCCGACACGCTCTCCCGCCGCATCTGCTCCAGGAGAAACAGGGTGCTCACCGTGAGCACCTGCGATTGTCGCTGGAGAAAATGGATCGCCAGGATCGCGGGTATCCCGAGCAGCGCCCAAAAGCCGGCCAGGTTGGCGAAGGTGAGTGACATGGGGGAAATCGTCGTTTGGCTCAAGTCCAGATCTCCAGGGCGCCGCTGGTGATCGCTTCAAGTTGCAGGGCCGCCTGGAAGTCGGGTTCGGCGGGGACGCGGGAGAGGACGACGTCGTACTTGCGGCAGAGCGTCTTCCACAACTCGAAGTGACGCCGATACGCCGAGAGGTAGCGCTGCAGGAGGCCTCGATCGACCCGGTGCGGATGTGTCTCCCGCGACTCGGCGTCGATGAACTCGCAGTTCCCCTCCCACTGCGGCGCCGCCTCGGCCTGGAGAAAGGGCGCCAGGACGATGCCGTGTCCCCTTCCCCGGGTCAGCGCGCGGAGGACGGTGTCCGGGCTCGCGGTGAACAGCAGATCGCTGACAACGATGCGCAACGACTGCGCCCGCAAGGGCACGGGCCGCAGGTCGGGCGAAGCGGCCGGTCCGGTGTCGGGAAGATCCTCGAGCAGGCGCGGCCAGGCGTGTCCGTGGATGAGGTCATCGGTCAGGTGTCGGTAGTGATCGCCGCGAACGAGGTGACTGGCCACCGAGGCCCCGCTCTTCAGCGCCGCGAAGACCGCGAAATAGAACAGCTCCACGGAGCGCCGCTCCTTGGCGGGATCGAAGGTCATCGAGTCGGACACGTCGAAGACGACATCGATCAGCGGCCGCACCTCCTCGCGGTAGAGTTTCATCGAGTAGTTCCCGGTCCTGGCATAGGCCTGCCAGTTGATGTGCCGAGGATCGTCGCCGGGCACGTAGGAGCGGTGATCCTGGAAATCGAGCGAGCTACCGACGCCGCTTCCCTGGAAATCCCCCGTCTGCCCTCGCCAGGTGCGGTGCTGCAGCGGCAACTTGAAGATATCGGCCCAGGCCTGTGCCCTGGCGGCAATGGCGGCGAGATCGGTTGCGGCGAGGGTCGGCATTTGAACTTTCATCTTATCAGGCAATCAGGGCGATCGCGTGGGCAAAATGCGAACGGGAGAATCCTTCACCGGCGAATTCCGCCTCGTCATCGCGGATTCGAAGATTTCAAGGCCGCCATCACTCGGAACACGTCCCGATACCAGGGCATCCCCCGTACGATCGTGATGAGCACGGCACAAAGCCCCAACGCGCCCACCGCATAGACGTGGGCCGCCTCCTCGTTCGATTGCGCCGCCGCGAACAACGCGGTCGATGGAAGCGGGGCGAATAGGTAGGCGACGTCACCGACCCCGGTCTCTTCGGCCATGATCATGAGGAAGAACCCCACGACCCCGGCGCATACCTGGATCAGCAGGTAAATGCCGAAGAGCGACGCCGGCTCGGTCACCCGCCGGAAGAAAAGGTGCAGGAAAATCAGCGGAAACAGCACCAGGGAGGCGCCGCTGACGACCACCTGGGTTTCCCGAAGCGTCAGCCCGCCGAAACCGGTGTGCAGCTGCAGGGCTCCCGCGAAGACGAGCACGCAGAGCAGGTAGAAGAAGAGGCCCGAAGGCCATCCCGGCAGAAGCAACAGGGAGAAAGGGCGCAGGTACCAGCGGGACACGAAGGGGCGCAGCAGGCTCGGAAGCAGGGTGGGCCGCTCGGTCAAGGCGTCGAGCGACACCAGCATCCAGACGATTCCGGCGATGAGGAGACAGGCGCCCACCTCCAGCCCCACCAGTGGTAGCAGGAGCACGACGATGCCGAAACCCAGCGCCGCGAGCCGCTTGCGGGTGGCGTGATTGTCCGCCTCGGGCGCGATGCGGCTGGCGCCGAGATCCAGCATGAACCAGGTCAGGTAACCCGCCGATAACAGGGCCGCGGCCACGCCCAAGGCGATTTGGCCGGCGGTCTTGCCGGAAGCGAAGGTCGTCAATTCCCTGCCGAGTTCGCTGGCCCCCGATGTCAGGATCAGCAGGACGACGGCCACGGTGGCCCGCAGCAGGACCGAACGGAACGCGGAAAACCCGACGGTCACGGCGGTGAAGAGCATCGAAACGATCAGCACCCAGAACAGGCGCAGCAGTTCGTGGAAGAGATCGATCCCGCCGAAGAAATACCGCATCACCACGTAGGGCAGGATGCCGCAGACCAGCAGGAGCGTCTGCGCGACCAGGGCCGCCCACTTGCCGAAGGTCACCCGCCAGGCCCCCAACCGGGTCAGCTGGATGAGGTCCATGGTATTCAACTGGATCTCGGAATTGAGGGCTCCGAAGCCACGAATGGGCATGACGATGAGCAAGGTGACGACCACGAAAAACCAGAAGAACACCGACACCGCGGACGCGTCCCCCGGCGCCGCCGCCCCGATGAGAACACACAGCACCATGAAAGCCTGCAGCAGGATGAAGGCGATGGTGAACAGGTGAGTTCGCATCCCCTGCCGCAGTTCCTTCACCAGCATCGGGCTGAACCGATCCGGGAAGTCGGTGAGATGCAGATCGGAGGAGGAGGAAGACTCGGACATGGGTGGACAAGAAAAAATCTCAAGCTCGATCAAGCATCACCAACTCACGACTACCAACTCCCGATTTCCCATCACGGATTACTGATTACCGCTCACCGAGCACCCCCGCCTCCATCTCCCCGAGGATCTCGATGAAGGCGTCTTCGAGCTTGCGTTCCTCGCGATGGAATTCCGTCACCGGAATGCCGTCGTTGATCATGCGCCGGAGCACCCCGGCGATGACTTCCGGTTCGATGGAGTCGATCTCGATGCGGGCCCCGCGTTTCCGCATTTCCTTGAGCGTGACGTGGGGAGCCATTTCGGCCCACTCCCCGATCTTCTCCGGATCGCCCGCGGTCTGGACATCCACCAGCATCGAGCCGCTGGTGGTGTGCTTGAGGCTCTCGGCGCTGCCGTGGTGGATGACCCGCCCCTGGTTGATGAACAGGAGGGAATCGCACATCTCGCCCAGCTCGGAGAGAATGTGGGAGCTGATGAAAACGGTCTTCCCGTCATCGGCCAGGATGCGGATGAGGTTCTTCAATTCCACCCGCGCCTTGGGATCGAGACCCGCGGCAGGCTCGTCGAGAATGAGCACGTCGGGATCGTGGATCAGCGCCCGCCCGAGACAGAGCCGCTGGCCCATTCCCTTGCTCAGCTTGTTGATCAGTCGATCCGCCAGCGGGGTCAGGTCGGTGAAATCCATGACGTCCCGGACCCGGTCGGCCCGCTCCTCCCCGCGAAATCCCAGCGCCCGGGCGAAGAAGTCGAGATACTCGACCACCGTCATGTTGTCGTAGGTGCCGAAGCTGTCGGGCATCCACCCGATGCGGCCGCGCACCAGCGCCGGATACTGGACGACGTCGATGCCGCACACCTTCACCAGGCCCCGGTTCGGGTAGTCGAGCGTGGCGATGATCCGCATGGTGGTGGTCTTGCCCGCTCCGTTGGCCCCCACGAATCCGACCACCTGTCCGGGCTCGACCGAGAAGGAGACACCGTCCACCGCCTTCAGCGGCCCGAAATGGCGGTGGAGGTCCCGCACCTCGATCGCCGGCACCACCGGGGGCGCGGACGCCTCGGACGATTCCGCGGCATGGCTCGCGCTCTCGGGACCGGAGTCTGGCTGGGGCACGTCCTGGGGCGTTTCGTTCATGGTAAAGGGCAAATCTTTCAGTGCGGATGTCCGACGGCAACATCAGGGAACGACCACCTCGGGTGCCGGGGCCGACCCGGTTTTCGCGCTCGGGATCGACCCGCAAATCACGGCGAAATCCTCTTTCCATCGAATCGAACCCAGCGTCTCCACGAATCCCGCGTCCTCATCGGTGCTGGTCGCGAAGAAGTGGCCGGGCTGTTTCCAGAGACGCTCGCTCTGCTTGCGACTGGGCGCGCTGAGCCGGGAGATCTGCTCGGCCCACCAACTCTTCAACGATTCCTCGTCGGAAGCCACCAGTGGAATGGCCTCGCCGCCCACGAAGGGACCGGCCGTGGGCGCTTTCCACACCGCTCCACCGGCGTCGCGATAGTAGAATTCATCGATCGAGAACTCGAGACTCGAGACCAGTTCCGGCGGTTCCCCGTCACGGCCGGGGGACTTCACCTCGACGCGGGAACGAGTCGGTCGAACCGTTTGCAGGAATTGTCCCTGCTCGCTGCGACTCTGGAACCAGTCGCCGCGCCAGGTCTTTCCCGACAAGCTGAAACTGGCGACGGGATTGTTCGAGGAATCGTACCGATTCCAGGCCGAGGGCGGCAGGATGACCGGGGAAAGCAAAACCGGTTCATCGATCTGGAAACCACTTCCGAGAAGCACGCCGGTGCGGCTGATCTGCTCCTGTGTCACGTAGAGCCGCTTCTCCTGGTCTCCCGGCTCGAGGAGCGCCAACAGCGCCCGGCGTCCCGAGCCTCCGATGCCATCACCGAGCAGGATGATGGCCAGGATCAGCAGGCTGGCGACCAGCGAAATGACCGGAGTGGTGATGAAGAGACGATGACGACGTCCCGGTTTCGCGAGGACGAAGAGATTGATCGGTCCCACGACGATGCCGAACGCGATCAACAGCAGGACCACGAGCACCGCGTTGAAACTCTTGCTGCCGAAACTGCTCAGCAACGGCCAGTCGCGGGAATAATCGGAAACGAGTTTCTTCGCCAAGTTCGGATAGGGCGCGTAACGCGTCACCACCTGGTTGGCATCGAGATTCTGTCCGTCCCAGGTCCAGGCCCTGACAAGGCCCAGGCCGTGGTCGATGGTGTTTCCGGACTTGCTCCTCGCGCCCGTGAATTCCCGCGTGGCGAGCCACTCGCCAGCCTGCGGCTTCTTGGTGTAGAGATCGAGCCGGCCTCCCAACCGGATCCACTCGAGGATCGCCATCCGGGCCCCGGGGCCGAGCTGATCCCATTCCTCCTCGGTCAGCATGAGGATATCCAGGCTGGTGTAGCCTCGCCAGTCGGAGGGCAGCGACTCGGCTTCGAAGGTGGCTCCGAACGAGTTGCCGCGCGAACCTCCACGGCTGCCAGCCTCCGAGTTCAGTCGCGTGATGTTGCGGTCGGCGAGCATCCGGCTGATGGCGATCCCGGGCCAGTTCAGGTTCGTCTGGAGGGAGTCCGTCTGCCCTTCCGAAGGCAGGCCGGGCGAACTGGCGCGCACCGTCAACTGCCGGTAGCCGCCGCTGGGATTGAGCGCGGTCGGCGCCGGCACCAGCAACTCCCGGATCACTTCCGCTCCCGAATCGACCTCGATCGAAAAATTGGACCGGTAGGCCATCTCGTTCCATCCGGAGCCGTAGTTGAATTCCAGGTTCCACTCCCGGTCCAGCACCGTGGCATTGCGGATCGTGACCCGGACCGGCACGAAGCCGCGCGTCGCCTGAGACGAGAACACCGATTCCACCTCGATCCGGGTATCCCCGCTCTTGTCGTAGCTCCGTTCCAGCAGTCGCTGCTGGGCGCCGGCCCATTCGGCGGAAAACAGCAGAAACACCGCGGCGAGGAAAACGCGTCCCGGGAAAATCGGACGAGCATCGGGGCCGCTGGAGAAAGACGGGAACTTCATCAAGAGCACTCGGGAGGGATACGCAGGGCCTCGCAGTATCTTTCGGGCCTGCCCAGCGACGCAAGCCTTTTCCGAACCGGCCCCTCGCAAACGAGAGTATTTCACCTCTCGGGATTTTCCGTTTTTCGCGGGCAAACCGATCGATTGTGGTTTAGAGTCGGGGCTCGCTGTGACGACACTCGTCATTTCCAGTCAAAAAGGAGGAGTCGGCAAGACCACGGTCGCGGTCAACCTCGCTTACTCGCTAGCCCGCCGGGGGTGGCGCGTCCTGCTCGTGGACGCGGACCCGCAAGGCGGGGTGGGATTCTCGTTGTCCGAAAAAGCCCGCGAAGCGAAGGGCTTCTTCAACCTGCTCAGCCAACCGGGCGCCTTCGACCCGGCGTCTCTCGTGCTGTCGACCCGGCTGCCGGAGTTCCGGTTGCTGATGTGCGGCACCGCCGACCTCATGGCGGGCGGGGAAGAACCGCCGGACTCGCCGGAGCTGCGCGGGCAACTGGCCGATCTGTGGAAAAGTTTCTCCGATTACGACCTGGTGGTGATCGATACCGAAGCCGGTATTCACGGACTGACCCGGGCCATCATGGCGGTCTCGGACTTTCTCCTGCTGCCCCAGCAGGCGGAGCCGTTGAGCGTCCGCTCGATGCCGCGACTGCTCCGCCACGTGGCCAACCTCCGTCGCGAGCTGGGCGAAGGGGTTCGGGCGGCGAGATTGGCGGGAGTCCTCCTGACCATGGTCGCCGAGGAGGAACCCGTGAGCCAGGAAATCGAAGGCGAGATCCGCGAACTGCTGCCGCGGGATCTCCTGCTGGACACCCGGATCTCCCGGGATCCCGCCTTCCTCAAGGCCAGCCGGGCCGGCGTGCCCGTGGCCCTCTTGCGGCGCCAGCAGCCCACCGCCGCCCGCAGTTTCGACCGGTTGGCCGAGGAAATGGAAACGCGGTTGAACCTCGCGATGACCAGTCAACAGAAGGAGAGCGATGAGTACACTCGACTCTTGGATTGATCGCGACGATCTCGCGGACGTGCTGGCGGAGCTGGCACCGGCCGTGGGTCCCCCGCGGGAAACGCCGGACGAAAGTGACGGCGACGATACCGGTGCCGCCGAATCGGCCGGTGCCGAACCGGAAACCGGTGCCGGGCAGGAACTTGCCGCCCCGCCGGACGAGGAAAACGCGAACGCCGAAGCCGAAGCCGTGCCCGCTTCCGAGCAGGAGGAATCCCCCGAAATCGAAGTCGAAGACAAGGGCGAGACGGAAGCGGAAGCGGAAGCGGAAGCGGAAGCGGAAACGGAAGCGGAAGCGGAAGCGGAAGCGGAAACGGAAACGGAAACAGAAGCGGAAACAGAAGCGGAAACAGAAACGGAAGCGGAAGCGGAAACGGAAGCGGAAACGGAAGCGGAAACGGAAGCGGAAACGGAAGCGGAAACGGAAACGGAAACGGAAACGGAAGCGGAAACGGAAGCGGAAGCGGAAGCGGAAGCGGAAGCGGAAGCGGAAGCGGAAGCGGAAACGGAAGCGGAAACGGAAACGGAAACGGAAACGGAAACGAATTTCGAACCGCTCGGGGAGACCGATGACGACCTGTCATCCGAAGCCCGGGAACCGATCGACGAGTCTACGGCTGCCGAGGATTCCACCCAGGCCGCAGAGCCAGCCAGCGTCGAAGAAGTCGAGATGTCTCCGGACACCGGAGTCGCCCAGGACCGAGAACCGGAATCGAACGAGATTTCCGAGTCGGCGGAGGAAACCGAGGAAGTCGCGGCAACTCTCGACGAGGAAGGGGCCGACGAATCCGAACCGGAAGCGTCCGACATCGGCCACGGCGCCGAGCTGTTCGCCTTCGCCGAAAGCCGGGACGACACCGACAGCCAGACGCTCGACGATAGCCCGGAAGGCTCCGACCAACCAAGCGAGTCACCGCCCCAGGAAAGCCCGCAGTCGGAAATGACCGAGCCCATCTCGGCCCCCGAAGCCGAAGCCGAAGCCGAAGCGGCCATCGATTTCGACGAGCCCGAAGCCTACGAGGCCTCCCCGTTCCCGACTCCGCCGGCCACCAGCCCCGAGTCCCCGATTTCCCCCATCCGGCGAACCGCGGCCGTTCAGGCGGCCGCGGCCCTGGAACGCGCCCGCGACCGAGCCCAACTGGGCGGATTGCTGAAGCAGCCTCCCACCTATTCTCCCGGGGACGATCTCAACCGGGACCTCGAATTCTCGCTCGAGGAATCGATCCCGCCGGAGGAAAGCCCACCCGGTGCGGATGCCACCCCTCACGGCGAGGACTCGGGAGGAGAACCGACTGCCCCGCCTTCCGCGGAGGAATCCCCGGTCGAACCGGACCCGGAATCCGCTCTTCCCGGCGAGGAAGTCGCTCCCCCCGCCCTCGAGTCCGATTGGTCGGACTCCGCGGACCTCGCTCTGACCGCTCCGGATTTCGAGGAAACGACTTCCGCCTCCTCGCCGCCTTCACTCGAAGAGAAGGACTCGGACGCCGAAGCGGAGCCGGAACGCGAATCCGGTGGCGAGGAGGAATCCTTGGCGTTTTCTCCACCCGCGCTTTCCCTCCCGCTGCGGGACCGCCTCACCGCCTACGTCGAACACCTTTCCCGAGTCAGCGGAGCGGACGTCGTCAGCGTGACCGATTTTCAGAGCTATCCCTTGCTGCCGCAGGCGGGCGCTCCCGTGACCGCGCACTCGGCGCTCCGACTCGCCCACTGGCTCGGCCTGCTCACGGCCGAGCTGCAGAAGACGCGGGACGGCTTCACCCAACTCCGACTCGGCGGCGACGACGGCGGCTGGCTCTGCGTGATCGCGGCGGACAGCGCCGCCGGCGGGGTCTGCGCCAGCTTCCGGAGCCCGGAATCGATGGAGGATGCGACCGCCCGTCAACTGGTCGCCGATCTCCGGGCCACCTTGGGCGAGGCGCCCCGGCTCGATCCGCAGCCGGCCTCGCCATCACTCGGCTGACCGGGGTCGAACCGTCCGTCAGCCCCGGATCTGGCCTTCGCCGTAGATCCGGTATTTGTAGCTCGTCAGCTCCTCCAGCGCCATCGGGCCACGGGCATGCAGCTTGTCGGTGCTGATGCCGATCTCGGCGCCGAAACCGAATTCGCCGCCATCGCTGAAGCGCGTCGAGGCATTCCAGAACACGGTCGCGGAATCGATCTCGTTGAGAAACCGTTCGGCGGCGGCCTCGTCGCTGGTGACGATGCAGTCGCTGTGGTGCGAGCCGTAGTGGTTGATGTGACCGATCGCGGCATCGAGATCATCGACCACCCGGACGGACAGGATCAGGTCGAGGTATTCTGTGGTCCAGTCGTCGTCCGTCGCCGGCTTGACCTCCTGCTCGGGTCCGGCGAGCGCAATGAAATCCTCGTCTCCCCGCAGTTCCACCCCCTTCTCCCGCATCGCCGCGGCGATGACCGGAGCGAACTCATCCGCCACCGCGCGATCGATCAGCAACGTCTCCATGGTGTTGCAGACGCTGGGTTTCTGGGTCTTCGCGTTGACGGCGATCGCCTTGGCCATCTCGAGGTCGGCGGCCCGATCCACGTAGGTGTGGCAGATCCCGTCGTAGTGCTTGATGACCGGCATCCGCGCCAGCGACACCACCGTCTCGATCAGTCCCGCGCCACCGCGAGGAATGATGAGATCGAGATACTCGTCCATCTCCGCGAGATAGCGGACACTCTCCCGGTCGGTGAACGGAATCAGCTGGATGCTGTGCGACGGCAATCCCTGTGGCTCGCCCCCGTCCTGGAGCGCGGCGGCGATCGCCCGGTTGGAATGGATCGCCTCCTTGCCCCCGCGCAGGATGGTGGCGTTTCCGGTCTTGAAACAGAGCACGGCGGCATCGGCGGTCACGTTGGGCCGACTCTCGAAAATGATCCCGATCACCCCGATCGGGGTGCGCTTCTTCTCGATCCGAATCCCGTTGGGCCGTGTCCACTCGCGAATCACTTCGCCCACCGGATCGTGCAGCGCCGCCACCTCGCGAATGCCCTGGGCGATGGCCGCGATCCGCTCGGGAGTCAGCTTGAGCCGATCGACCATGGCCGAGGTGAGGCCGTTTTCCTCCGCCGCCGCGATGTCGAGATCATTGGCCTCGAGAATCTCCGCCCGCCGGGCTTCCAACGCGTCCGCCATGGCGAGAAGGATGGCGTTCTTCTGCGCGGTGGAAAGCTTGGCCAGTTCGTAGGAGGCCGCCCGCGCCTGGGCGCCCATCTTGAGGACTTCTTGTCGGATTTCTTCGGAAGTCATGAGGGAAAAAGCTGGGGGGAATATTCGAAATAGCTGGATTGACTCGGTAGGGCCACGAAACGGCCGGCGGGCAGAAAATCCGGAACCGGAAACGCATTGCGGCACCCGATCCGGGAACGCCGGTCGATCACGGGCGAGGGAGGAATCTAGTGCCCTTGCCCGCTCCCGCAACCAACTCTCCCAACTGCTCGGGATCGTGGCCGGAAGCGATCACCGTGAGGATGCCGGCATCCACCGCCTTCTGCACCGCGCTCAGCTTGGTCCGCATGCCGCCCACCGACAGCCGCCCTTTGTCCTCGCCCGCGAAATGCAGCACGGACTCGACATCCTCGACCGTCTCGATGATGTCGTTCGGATCAGCGGCGTCCGGCCGGCGAAGCCCCGGAACGCTGGTGAGCAGAATCAGCAGGTCGGCCCCGATCAGCGAAGCCACGTCGGCCGAAAGCAGGTCGTTGTCTCCGACTTTGAGTTCGAAGACCGCCACCGAATCATTCTCGTTCACGATCGGGATCACCCCGGGGAACTGGAGCAGTTGATCGACCGTCGTGCGCACATTGGCGCGCCGCTTCTCGTCGGTGAGATCGTCGTGGGTCAGGAGCAACTGCGCCACCTTGAGGTCGAAGTGGCTGAAGTGGCTCTCGTAGATGTGCATCAGCCGCGCCTGGCCCGCCGCCGCGCAGGCCTGGAGCATGCCCGTATCGGTCGGCCGCTCCTCCAGTCCGAAGGTCATCAGCCCGGCACCCACCGCGCCGCTGGAGACCACGATGGTCCGGTGCCCGGCCTCGTTGAGATCGGCGATCGCCTGCGTGAGCCGCGCGATCATGGCGTGGTGCAGGGTCACGCCCTCCCCGCGGGTGAGCACGCCGGTTCCGATTTTGATGACGATTTTCAGGAGAAAAGGCGATTGAGAGTTCGGCGCCCGCCAGACAAGCCGGCGAGAAGGCGGAATTTCCTCCCCTCGGGCGGGGGCGCGGGACGATATTGCTTGCGCCGAAGGGTGTAAAGGAACAGTTTATCCGCCCACCCGGCCCCGCCTACTTTCTCTCGGGGCCCGGCCTCCCAAGCGCACCCGTAGTAAAACGGATATTACGTCGGTCTCCGGAACCGAAGGTCCAGGTTCGATTCCTGGCGGGTGCAGGGGCGCTAATGGTCAGGAAAGCCGGAGAACGGGAAAGCCCCCCACCCACTTGTTCAACTGTCCCTTGGCTTCCGAGGAATGACCGAGGGAGCTTCCGGTGGATCGATCAAGTCGAACGGGATTCCCGCCCCTCTCACCGCGGCATCACCGGGAGGTCCATCTCCTCTTCCGAGTTTCCGTAATAGGCTTCCGTCTTCGAGACGAATCGGAAGTAGCGGGTTTCATTGGGGGAGTCCTCGATGCTGGAAATCACCACGGAGCCGCGCCGCTTCCAGCTTCCCTCGCGGCGATCCCGACTTTCCCGAATGCAGACGCCGTCCGGGAGAAAAGTGAAGGCGGTACCCGCCCCCGAGACCCAGGTTCGACCGATGAACAGCGCGTCGATGGGATCCATCTGCGCCAGCTCTTTCTCTTCGGACACCTTCTCCATCTCTTTTTTCACCAATAAAGCGGCATCAAGATCAGAGGCTCGGGTGCGAGCCTCCATGATCTTTTCCAACTCACGAAGGTAGGTTTCCCGCAAGGGCTTGATCACCCTGTCGTATTCCTCCTCGTAGTCCTCGCGAAGCTCTTCGAGTTCCTTGTCCGAGGAACCGGAAGGCTCGCTGGTCTTTTCTTCAACCGCTTCACCGGTGAATTGCTGCAGGACCTTCCGCGCGGCCACCGCCCCCTCGAGATCGGACCGGCGTGTCCGATTCTCGATGAGCCATCGCAATTCCTTCTCGTAGGACTCGCGCGGCGACTCGATCACCCGCTTCACGGCCGCCTGGTAGGATAATCGGAGGCGATTGAGATCGTCATCAGCATGGGCGACCGCCACCATCATCAGGCTGAGAATCGCCGAAAAGAATGGGAGATACTTCATGGTTTCCGCCTCTGTTGAGAAACAAAGCTGTCAGTCACGACACCATTCGTCAAGCCCTCCCAGTCGAAACAGAAGTCGCTGGATACACCGAATTCCTCGCACGAATCGTGGCTCCTCCCCGCGATATGGCTCCCTCACACCGAAATCCGCCGATCGCGGGCCACAACGCGCCAGCGCTCGCCGGTGGCTTTTGCGTCGCGGATGACGACGCCTTCCTGGTGCAGGGCCACGGTGGGACAGATGTGCCAGGGAATGCCGAGGACCACGTCGCCCACGGACCAGTCGGCGGCGGCGGCCGTCTCGATGACGAGGTGCTCCTCGCTCTGCATCACGGGCACCGCATCGGGAATGCCGGGAAAGCGCACCCGGTTCCCGATCGGGTTTTCGCCCGATACCGCCTTGTGCCCGAGTTCGAGACAGAGACGACCGCTTCCCGGCTTGCTGAGCACGCGCGTCAGCAGGCCCGCCGCGACCTGGAACCCGAGGTCGGGATGGTTCGTCCCGTAACCGGCGTCCCACAGCAACGTGGTTCCCGGGCTGCATTCGTAGCGATAGCCCATCTCTCCCGCCAACCGGGCATGCCAGGGAAAGGTCGGAGAACCGCCGCCGACGATCAACGGCACCTCGATCCCGGCCTCTTCCAGCTGGCCGAGAAACGGTTCGACGACATGGCGGGCGGCCTCGAACTGCTCGCCCCGCACCCGCACGTCCGGCTCATGGATGTGGCCGTCGTAGACGTGCAGCCCGGCAAAGGCGACGCCGTCGGTATCGAGGATGCCGCGGCAAAGATCGAGCGCTCCACGACCCGGCGCGATGCCCGAGCGGCCCATCCCGCAATCGATGTCGGCAAACAGGCGCAACTCGGCCCCCTCGGAGGCGAAATACCCGGCGATGCGCGCGAGGTTGTCCGCATCGTCCACGATGGCCGCGAAGGAGGTGTCCGGGAATTTTTCCTGGAGCGCCCGGAGTCGCGCGATGTTCGGCCCGACCGGTTGGTAGGCGAGGAGAACATCCGACGCGCCAGCCGCGGCCGTCATTTCCGCCTCGGCGATGGTGGCGCACTTGTAGCGATCGATCCCCGCGTCGAGTTGCAGTTTCACCACCTCGGTCATCTTGTGGGTCTTCACGTGGGGCCGCAACAGCGACGCGTCTCCGCCCACCTGCGCCAGCATGTGCCGGATGTTGAACTCGATGCGATCGGGCCAGAGTAGCAAGGCCGGCGAGGCGACATCTTCGGGATTTTCGAGGGATAGCCAGGAATGATCGGACATGCGCGGACCCTAGCAGCTGAGGGCCGCCGGCATCAAGAGACTGTTGAAAAACTCTGAAACGAAAAATCGTGGTTGTTTTTGGGAAGGGAAAAGCGGCTTTGCCGGATTTGCTTTCGATCGACCCTGGCGGGCCGCAGCCCTTCTGTCCGCTGGTTTCGTTGCGATTCAGTCAGGTAGTCAATCCCCATCCTTCGTCGTGATCCCGTCTCGGTCCCGGAAATGCAGTTCCCCGATGGAGCGCCAGGGACGCTCGCCGCGAATCATCTCGACGAGTTCCGCGCGCAACGCCGCGCCCAACCATCCGGCCAGGGGCTGTTCGACACCGTCGAATCGTTCCATGGCCTCGACGAGGAGGATATCCCATTCCTCGGCGTGCCGGAGCAGGTCGTCGGGACAAACCCGCCTCCGCGTGCTGCCCGGCTCGGCTCTCGGCATGAAGGGCTCGACGATGTTCAGGGCGCCGTAGTCGTTGGTCATTTCCTCGCCCGCGGCGATGTCGCGAATCGCGATCTCGAACCCGAGCGGTGTCGGCAGGCAGGCGGGCCGAAAACTGTGGTTCATGAACCGCGTGTGATCCCAACAGAAAAGGTAGCGTCCGGTCGCCGTCCGATAGCTGTATCGCTCGATGATCTCCCGGTGCGGCTCGTCGAACGACCACACTTCCTCGGGTGTGAACTCCCGGTCGAGCCGATCCCGCACCCAGGTGACGGTGCCCCTTGGAATGAACCGGGTCGCGAACACGCCGCAACCGACCTCGTCATCGATCCAGCGGACCTCGGTGTGGGGATGAATCATGGGAGCAGGAGAAAATTCTTCCTCAGGACCGAGCCAGTTCGATCCGGCGGCGGAAGGAACGAGCGAGGCGGCGATAGAGTTCCATCCCGAGGGCGGCGTCCTCGACACCGGCGTCGATGCTGGGATTGTCGTTCACCTCGATGACGAAGAGCCGATCGCCGACCTGCTTGATGTCCACGCCATAAAAACCGTCTCCGATCAGTTTCGCGGCGCGCACCGCGAGGTCGATGACCGCCGGCGGTGCGAACTCCACGTGGAAGGTCTCGCTTTTTCCCGAGCGATGCCGGGGATCCTTCGCCTCCCAGTGGTAGATCTGCCAATGTCCCTCGGCCATGTAGTACTTGCAGGCGAAGAGCGGCTGGTGATCGAGCACGCCGACTCGCCAATCGAACTGACTGGGAAGGAACTCCTGCGCGAGAATGAGTTCCGAGACTTCCAGCATCCGCTCCAGTTCCGCCCGGAACTCCCGCGCGTTCTCCACCCGGCGCACCCCGAGGGAAAACGCCGCGTCCGGCAACTTGAGGACCTGGGGATAGGACAGGTGTTCGGGCAACTCGCCGTCGAGATCCTCGCGCGTCAGCACCACCGCCTTGGGCGCCGGGAGTCGCGCCTTGGCGAGGGATTCGGCGAGGTAGATCTTGTTGGCACAGCGCAGGATCGACCAGGGATCATCGATCACCACCAGTCCCTCGGCGTAGGCCAGGCGCGAGATCTGGTAGGTGGGATGATCGACCGCCGTCGTCTCGCGGATGAACAGCGCATCGTATTCACTGATCCGGGAGGCGTCCGCCGCCGTGATCGTCTCGACGAAGAAACCGACTTCGCGGGCGGCTTCCTCGAACAGCCGCAGCGCCTTCGCGTTCGACGGTGGGTGGGCCTCCTCCGGATTGACGAGAATGGCGAGATCGTAGGGAAAACGCTGCTTCGGTGGCCGATGCCGATGGCGCCGGCCGAAGTAACGGCGGGCGAATTCCGCCACCTGCTCAAAGTCCCGGTCCGGCAGCTGGTCGAGTGAAAGTGGCACCACCGAGGAGAGAAACCAGCGTTCCTGGCGAACGAACTCGGCCTTGAGCAGGGGGGCGGGGAACAGCTTGTAGAGTTCCGCCGCCAGCCGGGCCTGGGCCTTGTCCAGGGTTTGCCCGAAATAGATCGACATCGAGAATTCCTCCCCGGGCTCCCGCTTCAGGGCGCTCTGAATGACTTCGCCGATCTCGGCGCCGAAAGTCCGGGCGATGGCCACGGAACGGAAGTCCCGCAGGGTCGCCACGCTGGGAATGGCGTGCTGCCCCCGGGCCTCGGACAGGAGCGAGACGTAATAGCCAAGGCTCTGGTAGGCGTAGGAGTGACAGAGGTTGAAGACCCGGGCACACCGATGGGCCGGCCCTTTCTCGGGAGACAGGTAATCGCGCGCGGAAAGAATCGTCACCGACTCGACCGGGATCTTCCAGTCGCCCGGCTCATCCACCACCAGCAGGCTCGTGTTCGGTTGCATGGAAATCGGTGGAATCAAGGGACCGAAAATCCCGAGGGGCGACATTCCAGGCGCCAGGCATCACGCCCTTCTCCATAGTAGCCGGGCAATCGTCGCAGTTTCCGGAAACCGTGTCGCTCATACCAGGCCACCAGTTGCGGACGAGACGCGTCGGCTTCGAGCACCATTCGATCCGCGCCCGTTTCGGCGACCCGGCGAAAGGCGATGTCCAACAGGCGGCGGCCGATTCCCCCACCCTGCCGATCCGGATGCACCGCGAGGGAATGCAATCGCAGGGTCCGACCTTTCCGGCGGAGGAAAAGCGCTCCCGCCAGCTCCCCGGCGACGCCGTTCTGCTCCGCGACCCAGACCTCGTGCCGGGGATTTGCGAGGCTGCGGCGAATCGTCATCGGAGCGTCCCTGCGGTCGGGACCGAAGCAGGACGACTCGAGGTCCCGCAAAGCGGAAAAGTCCCGGGGTTCCGCACGACGGAAGGCAACCGCGGCAGATTCGGGAGGGTAGGAAACCGGGGAAAAGGAGAGAGGCCGAGCGGCTTGCATCGAAACGGCTCGAGCGGGAGAGCCGTTGGGAAACGGATCGATCCGCGCCGCTCAAATGCAACGGAAATCTTCGGGCAGCGTCGCGCTCACTCCACCACCCGCATGACACCTCGCATCGCCCGCCAGTGGCCGGGGAAGGTGCAGATATAGGGATAGTCCCCGGGTTCCTCGGGAGCAAAGAAACGGAGCACGTGGGTGCGCGCGCCACCTATGGTCAACTGCGGCGTCCAGTGCAGCACGCCGGGATCGTCGGGAACATAATTCTTCTCCAGTCCCTTGGGATCGCCGGCCATGAGGTCGGCCGCCAGCCCCACCCGATCGAGGGCGCCGGCGTCCACGACCACGAGATTGTGGTAGAGGTTGTCGGGGTTGTAGAAGGTCAGTTCGACCGCGCTTCCCGCCTTCACCTCGAAGTGGTCGGGATCGAAACGCAGGTTGGGGGTAGCACTGATGCGGATCCGCGTCAGGGTCTTGTTCGCGTATTCCTCGGGCCAGGTGGCGGCGGGAATCCGTTTCATGGCTTCGAAGGCCGCGAAGGTCAGCTGGAGATCGTCGGCGGCGTAGTGGTCTCCCGCCTCGGCCAGGCGTTTCAGGTGATCGGCATCGTGGTCCGGAAACAGGGGCGCCGCTTCCATCGCCGCGAGTCGCACCGAGCGCGGCTCGGATTCCTTCATCAGGCCGACGACCGTCTCCGCCACCTCGTCGGGCACCCGGCCCCGGCCCGCCGCTTTGACTGCCCCGAGAAAATCGAGCTTCTTCGCCGCGGTCGCCTTGTCCGCCAGGGAAATCGGCTGTCCCAGACGCAGGAGCACCGCGCCCGCCCTGGCGCGAACGGACGCGTCGGCGGAATCGTTCGCCAGGGAACCGATCGCCTCGGCCCTGGTTTCCAGTTCCTTCGCGTCCCAATCGAGCAGCCGGGCCGTGAGCACCGGGAGAACCTCCTCGGGCAACGACTCGGGAGCCCGCAGTTCCCCGATCAGCTCGGCGAGGCCATCGCGATCCCGTTTCCCGCCCAGCCAGGCCAAGGCTTCGCGATGTTTCTCGGCCGGCAGGCTGGCCCGCTTCAGGATTTCCCGGCAGACCGGTTCCTCCAGCGCCTTGGTGAGCAGTTCCTCGTCGGTGATCCACGGGAGCAGGAAATGATCGACGCGGTCCGGCACCGGATCGACCCGCTTCGCCAACCAGGTCAGGGTTTCCCGCGCCGCCAGTTGGAAACCGAGATCCATCTCCTGGTCCAGCACCTTGGCCGCCACCTCGATGGCCTTGGCGGGCTGTTCGTGGAAACCGCTGGCGATCAGGCCCTCGAGCCGCACCCTCTGGCTCGGATCGGTCACCGCCGCATCCAGGAGCGCCAGCGATTCCCCCGCCGGCATCTGTTCCTGCCAGTAACGCAGCACCCGCACGGCAGCGGTGCGGGCATCGTGGCTTTCCGCCTTCAGCATCCGACGCAGCAGGTCGAGATCGTAGTGATCGAGTCCCTGGCTGATCCACAGGGCCTCGGTGAGATCGTGTTCGTCGGACGTCGCCGCGATCCACTCCTTCAAGACCGGCAACACCTCGGCCGGATCCCGCTGCTGCAGTTCGCGACGCGCGAAGTACCGCCAGCGATAGTTGTCCCGATTCTTGAGCAGGTCGAGTTGGGTCTTCACCGATTCGCCGCGAATCTTCGGCTGCCACGCCAGCGGCCGATCCTTGGCCGTCACCCGCCAGATGCGACCGTGGGTCTTGATGTGGCGGGGATCCCGAAAGCTGTAGGTCGTGTGCCCGACGATGGGATTGTAGTAGTCGAGCACGTAGAGGGCGCCATCGGGGCCGATCTGCTGGGCCACCGGGCGGAAGGTGGTGTCGGATGTGGTCAGCAGTTCCTCCTCGCCTCGCGGCTGGTCGGCGGCGTAACCACTGCCTTCCTGTTTCAGCCGGTACCAGCGCAGCCCGTGCCAGCCTTTCATCTGGTTGGTCACGTACCAGCCCCGGACCTCCTCGGGAAAATGCTCGCTCAGCAGCAGTTCGTTTCCGCAGGAGGGACGGCGTCCGCTCGGAGTGAAGGAGTAGCCGCCGCGCCGGGCGATGAAGTCGTCGTATTTGCCGAGCTTCGGATAGTCGAAGCGGCTGGAGGTATGGCTCAGGTAGTAGTTCAGCGCCGGAGACGCGTCCGCCACCAGGCCCTGTCCCCAATCGTCGAAGATGACGCCCCAGACATTCGACCAACCGTAATTGCCGAAGACCTCCAGCTTCTGATTCCTCGGGTCGAGCCGGAAGACGGCCGCCTCGTGGGCGCGCACCGGCCCGAAGGGGGTTTCCACCTGGGTATTGAGAAACAATCCCTGGCCGAAAAAGAGGCGTCCACCGGGTCCCCACTGGAAACCGGAGATGAAGTGGTGGTTGTCCTCGGTGCCGAAGCCGTGAAGGAAGATCTCCTTCCGGTCCGCCTTCAGGTCGCCGTCCTCGTCGGTGAGCTTGAGCAGGTTCGGTTCGTCGCAGACGTAGACGGTCCGTCCTCCGTCCTCGACCGCGAGGCCCATCGGCAGGTAGAGATCGTCATGGAAGACCGACGACTTGTCGGCCACACCGTCCTTGTCGGTGTCCTCGAGCACCACGATCGAATCGGTCGGCTTGACGTCCGGCTTGGCGTGCGGCTGGCTGGGAATGCAGGTCACCCACAGCCGCCCCTCGCTGTCGAAGGTCATTGCACAGGGGCTCAGGATGGGAAACTCGATCTCGGAGGCCCAGAGATTGATCTCGAAGCCCTCCGCCATCGTGAACTTCGCCATCGATTCCTCCGGCGTGAGGATGTTCGGAGCCTCGCCGCCGATCAGGTCGGTGGCCTCGACCCGGTTCAGTCCGGGACCCGAGAGGGTCAGGCTGAGCGCGAGAAGCAGGAAGGCGGAGATCGGCGCGCGCGAGACGGGCGCCACGGTGGGGATACGGAAAAAGCTCTTCATGGTCTGGCGGCGGCAATCTTGCCGGCTTCCGCCCGGATCTTTTCATCCAGTTCCGTGATCTGACGATCCAACTGCTCCATCTCCGGGGGAAAAGACAGTACCCCAAACGGTTCCTTCCGCCGACCGAAAACATATTCCGCATTCACGGGCCGCCAGCGCAGCATGAACTGGCGATTCTTCTCGATGATCAAATCCCGAAGCGCGGTGATGGCGTCGACGTCCTCGGGCAGCGGATCGCTCACTCCCAAGCCCAGCGCGAGGATTTCACTGGCCACCCGGTAGCCTTCGTCGGTGAGGTGAATTCCGTTGATGGTGAGCGGAGCGTCACTGTTCTCGGCCATGAGGGAACGTGTCGGGTGGAAAAGGTCGATGAAAGCCAGTTTCTTCTCCCCGGCCACTTCGCGCATCGCTTCCGTGTATCGCTCCAGCTCGACATTCCGCGGCGCGGCATCGGGCCAGTGTCCGCCCAGCTGCTCGTGAGCGATCGGGGAAACCAGCACCAGCCGGGGCGAGGTCTCGCCGTTGAATTTTTCCGCCCGCAATCGATCAACGAGCGCAACCAGGTCTTCCCGAAACTTGGGGAGACCCGCCTCGCCGGCGAACGACTCATTGGTGCCGAAACACATCAGGATGGTATCGGCCTTCTGATGGGCGAGGTGCGCTTCCAGCGTGCCGAAATCGAGCGGACGCGGCATCAGCCCCACCTCGTCCCCGCTCCAGCCCATGTTTCGGATCGACAATCCGAGCCCGGGGTGCGCCAGTTGGAGACGCGTTTCCAACCAGCCGAAGTGCTGCAGCCGATCGGCCAGGGTGCTCCCGATGAGAACGAGCCGTTCCCCTTGCCGGAATTCGAATTCACTCGCCGACTCGCGATCGGCTGCGGAGGAATCGAAAACGAGAATGGCGACCATCGCCAGGAACCCGCAACTCGCGCCGATCAGGCCCGACACCGCCCGCGAAAACCGGGAGCGCCGGAATGCCCGCGCCGAACCCGGGATCGCAGCGGCCTGTTCCGACCTCGCGGTAGAAAACGTGGGATCAGTTGCCACTGGAACCCTCCGGAGCTGCGGGAGCGGCCGGGGCGGGGGCGGGAGTCGCCGGCGCCGCCGAACTCGAACCCTTGCTGTTCTTTTCCAGGGCGAGGTCGGCGAGGATCTGGATCGATCCCGCCGCCAGGGTGCCGAGAATATTGGAGCGCTTGTTTTCGATGATGCGCTCCAGCGTGACTCCGACGACGCGGCCGTCGGTGGCGAAGATCGGGATGCCCTGCGCGGTTCCGGCGGTGGTCACGAAGTAGCGGCGGTCGCCCTCGAAGACACCGGTCACGCGACCGACGATCACGGTCGGCATGTAGCCGTAGGCGGCGGAGGATCGCGAGAGACCGACCACGTTGTCGGCCGGCTGGGAAAGGGAGGCGGATCCGAGATCGATGAAATCCTCGAAGGTCTTGCCCTTGCGCTCCGCCTCGGCGGCGTCGGGAAGTACGAAGGCGACATCGGCATCGACGTCCTGTCCGATCACGGTGCCGGCGAGGACGGTGGCGTCACCGTAGCTGATCTCGACTTTCTCGAATTCGGTCTTGGCGGTCTGAATGGTGACCACCTTCTCGCCGAGGCGAGCCTTCTGACCGGCGAGGCCGACGGAGGGATCGACCGCCGCGTTGGAGATGACGATCAAGCCGGTGGGACGGATCGTCACCCCGAGGGTGCGACGCTGCTGCTGCTGATCGGGCAACGGATCTCCGTCCGTGGTCGTGGTGAGCCGGCCTTCGACGGTGACGACAACGAGCGAAGACTTGTGCTTGGCGAGCAGGTCCCGCGCGACATTACTGACATCATCCTGAGCGGAAGCCGGGAGAG
The DNA here is from genome assembly GCA_030432615.1 of Verrucomicrobiia bacterium. Lineage (GTDB taxonomy): Bacteria > Verrucomicrobiota > Verrucomicrobiia > Verrucomicrobiales > DEV007 > JAEUHH01. Next base: position 3,000 of record JAUIGT010000022.1, on the reverse strand, counting down.
ACATCGCGCCACAGCAGGCAATCACCATCGCACAGACCGTCCAGAAAGAAGCGGCTGAGAGAGAAAAACGCATCATGGAATGGGAGTTCGGGAGGTTGATGAAAACGAAAGAACGCAATAACTCCGGAAACCCCTGAAATCCAGCCCTTTTTCGCCACGGGAGCCGTGGGAGCAACGAAAAAGGCGATGACGGTGACCGTCATCGCCCTGATCGAAATGGGTTGGTGGCGCTCCGACGTTTTTCTCAAAGCCGGAGGCGGGAACCGTTCAGCGGGAGTAAAGCTCGACCACCAACTGCTCGTTGACCATGGGATCGATCTCCTCGCGCTCGGGCTCGCGAACCACGCTGCCCACGAGCTTGTCGCGATCCATGGTCAGCCAGTCCATCAGCGGACGGGCCTGGGTCAGGTCGACCATGCGGATGGCGAGCTGCTGGGAGCGGTTCGATTCGCGAACCTTGATCACGTCGCCCGGTTTGCACTGGTAGGAGGGAACATCGACACGCACGTCGTTCACGAGCACGTGCCCGTGGTTCACGAACTGGCGGGAGGCGCGACGAGTGTTGCCGAGACCGAGTCGGTAGCAGACGTTGTCGAGGCGGAGTTCGAGCAGCTGCAGGAGCGTGTCACCGGTGATGCCACGGCGGCGCTGGGCTTCGGCGAAATATTTCCGGAACTGCTTCTCGAGAATGCCGTACTGCATCCGCAACTTCTGCTTTTCCGCGAGCGCGACGGCGTACTCCGACTGCTTGCGGCGACCGCTGCGCACGCCGTGCTGTCCCGGAGGGTAGGAGCGGCGCTCCAGCGCTTTCGACGGGCCGAAGAGCGGCACCCCGAATCGGCGGCTGATCTTGTCGGTAGGTCCAGTGTATCTTGCCATGACGAAAAATCGGTAGAAAATTTGGGATCAGACCCGGCGGGCCTTCTTGGGACGGCATCCATTGTGCGGCACCGGCGTCACGTCGGCGATGCGACTGACTTCGATCCCCAGTGCCTGCACGGCGCGGACGGCCGATTCGCGACCGGCTCCGGGGCCCTTGACGCGGACCTCGGCCTGGCGAAGCCCGTGACTCATGGCCTGGCGGCAGGCATCCTGCGACACCAGCTGAGCGGCGTAGGCGGTGCTCTTTCGTGAGCCGCGGAAACCCAGCTTGCCTGCGCCCGACCAGCCGATGATGTTGCCGTTCATGTCGCTCACCGAGACGATGGTGTTGTTGAAGGTCGCGCTGACATGGACGATGCCGACGTGGACATTCTTGCTGCCCTTGGCCTTGAGAACCTTCGGCTTTTCTGCCGCTTCACCACCCTCCAGCTCGAGGAAGATGTCCTCGGCGGTCCGCTCCTTCTTCTCGGGCTTGCGCTCTTCGGCAGGAGCTTCCTCCTGCTTGGGAGCCGCCGCTTCTTCGGTGGCGGGTTCCTTGGCGGCGGAGGGCTCGGTGACCTCCGGCTTTTCGGAAGCGACTTCTTCCTCTTTGTTCTCGTTCTCCTCGGCCATGGTTCGGTATCGTTGAATCGTTTGCTGGCGATCAGCTCAAGCGGCAGGGCATCAGGCCTTGCGCATCACGCCGACCGTCTTGCGCTTGCCCTTCCGGGTCCGGGCATTGGTGGAGGTGCGCTGGCCGCGCACCGGGAGACCGCGGCGATGACGGTAGCCGCGGTAGCAGTTGATGGAAGTGAGGCGCTTCATGTGCCCCTGGATCTCGCGTCGCAGATCACCCTCAATGATCAATCCGCTGGAGGTGACCGCGTGGGCGATGCGGGCGAGTTGATCGTCGCTCAGTTCGCCGGTGCGGATATTGGGATCGATCCCCGCCTGCTCGAGAATCTTCTTCGAGGTCGCGGGACCGATTCCGTAAATGTAGGGAAGCGAGGCTTCGATTCGCTTCTCGTTCGGGATTTCAACTCCAAGCAGTCTGGCCATGGGTGAATGTGGTCTTTGGTGGAAAATTCGGTGGTCGGCCCGGAAAGAATCAGCCCTGGCGCTGCTTGTGGCGCGGGTTCTTGCAAATGATACGCAGGATACCGTGACGCTTGATGATGCGGCAGTCACTGCACAGGCGCTTCACTGATGGTCTGACTTTCATGGCAAAAGGTAACGTGAAAATGGTGGGGGCGGGCAATCCGATTCGGCGAAACAAAACCGAGTGCGTTTCGCGAGGCTTCAGGACCCGACCTCTGGGCCCGGAGCCGAGAGGACGGAATCTGTATCACAAGTTTGCCGTGTGGCAAGGTGGGATTGAGGAATTCTCAACATTTTCCGAGTCGTTTTCGGTCAATTTTTCGGAATTCAAAAATTTCCATTCTTTTCCCGCCGATCAGGCGATGAGGCGGCGTTCTTCCAAAGCCGATCGATCGATGAGGCGTTCCCGCGGCGTCAGCACCTCGGGTTCGCCATCGGTGATGAGCACGGTGTGCTCGTAGTGCGCCGAAAGCCTGGCGTCCTCGGTAACCACGGTCCAGTTGTCGGACAGAATCCGGATGTCGGGAACACCGGCGTTGATCATGGGTTCGACCGCCAGGATCATGCCGGGCGCGAGCTTGGGACCGGTACCCATGGTGAAACGATCCCAGTAGTTGGGCACCTGCGGTTCCTCGTGCAGATCCCGCCCCACGCCGTGACCGACCATCTCCCGCACGACGGTGTAGCCGAACTCGCCCGCGCAGGTTTCCACCGAGGCGCAAAGCTCCGAAAGGCGCCGGCCGGCGTATGCGTGACGAATCGCCTCCGCGAGGCACTCCTCGGTGCCATACATGAGTCGGAGGGCTTCGTCGGAAACGTTGCCGGCGGCAACGGTCAGGGCATTGTCCCCCACCCATCCGTCCGGGGTCACGATGCCGACATCGATCTTCACCAAGTCGCCCTCGGCGATCTTGCGCTCGGGACTTCCGATGCCGTGCACCACCTCTTCGTTGAGCGAGATGCAGATATTGCCCGGGAAATCCCGGTAACCGAGGAAGGCGCTCCGGCATCCCCGCTCGCGCATCATCTCGGCAGCGGCGG
>JAUIGT010000534.1 GCA_030432615.1 Verrucomicrobiia bacterium | reverse complement strand
AGGTCGGGCGGGGCCTCGGGCGGGAGCGGTCTCTGAAAAAACTCGGCGAGGGCCTCGTAGGTGGCGCGCTGGGAAAGCGGGGTGTCGTCGGCGACGTTGTAGACCTGGCCGCGGACGGATTCGGGAGGCAGGCCGAGCAGGTGGATGATAGCATCGACGGCGTCGTCGCGATGGATCTGGTTAAGCAGGCGACTGACCTCGCCGGACTCGATGGTGGCGGTGCCCTCGAGGAACTTCTTGAGGTGGACGGACCGTCCGGGCCCGTAGATGCCGGCAAGGCGGAGCACGGTGCCGCCGGCGGCGAGGACCTGGTCTTCGGCGGCGCGCAGGAGCTGGCCGGTTTCGCGGTCGGGATCGGCGGCGGATTCCTCGGTGACGGTGGAGCCATCGACCTGGCCGTAGACGCTGGTGCTGCTGGTGAAAAAGAGGGGCGCGCCGGGAAAGGCCTCCATCAGGTGACGGGTGCCGTCCACGAACACCGCCCGATAGGCTTCGGCCCCGCCGCGTCCGGAACTGGCGCAGTGCACGATGGCCGACACGGGCCCGATTTTTTCCGCCACGGCGGCGATGGAGCCGGCGTCGCCGAGATCGGCGGATTCGACAGGGTAGGATCCGGGACCCGACCCGGTTGCCTCGGGTGCCGAGCGCGCCAGGCCGGTCACCGAAACTCCGGCGCGGCTCAGTTTTTCCGCCAGCGGGGCCCCGAGGTAGCCGACACCGGCGAGGAGGAGCTTGGGGCGTGGAGCTTGGGGCGTGGAGCCGGAAGCGAGGGGCTTGGAGCGAGGGGCTTGGGGCATATGGGCAGAGATGGGGCTCGAGTGAAAGGGCGGTTCTCGGAATTCAGGAATGAGCGTTCTGAAAAACAACCGGCTCCCTGCCCCGGGCGCCACGCCCCACGCTCATTGCGGAGCAGGCGCCATGGACTTGAGGAGCCAGAGCAGGGCGACGAAGAAGGTCACCCACATGGCCGCGAGGCGGGGGGTGAGCCATTCGGGTAACTCGGTGGTCTTTTCGAACAACTCGACGAGGACGTAGACGAATCCGAACACCCCGACAAGGACGACGATGTATTTGAGAGGGTTGTCGATCATGAGTGGGGCGGAAATCAGCGAACGCGCCGGAAGTAGTTGACGATGCCGGCGGTGGCTCCGTCGGCGTATTCCTGGTAGATGTTCTTGCGGTAGACGCCGTTGAATTCCTTCAGGCCCCGGTAGGCGCCGGCCTGGATGCGGGCGTGCACCTCGCGGTGGTTCATGCAGTAGGGCTCGAAAAAGATGACGGGGCAAAGGAATTTGCGGTTGGCGAGGAGGTTGCGGGCCCAGACGTAGCGGTTGTCGCTGACGCTCTTGCCGCTGTTCCCATCGTAGCTGGCGGGCGGGAGCCGGGTTTCGTCGGCCATGGTGCGGGCGATGTCGTGGGCGAGTGCCAGCTCGTAGTAGTAGGTGCGCTGGAGGAGTCGGAGCAGCATCTCGAGCCGGGTGTCATCCTCCTCGATCTCGCCACGGGAGTAGCAGCCGTTGATGAGGAGGTGGAAGTGGTTGGGCGACTGGAAGGAGGGGCGGTAGGGATTCCGCCACGGCGAGGCGTTGTAGTGCAGGCAGAGGACGAGGTCGGGCCGGGTCTCGGTGTTGAGGATGTCGGCCCGGGTGCGGATCTCGCTGCCGACGTAGAAGAAACGTTCGGCGGTGCGCTGGACGAGTCCGTCGGAGGGAAGGCCGCGCCGGCTGGTGAGCCAGTCGCGGGCCTCGTCGAGGAGGTCGTCCGGGCGCAGGTCGGTGACCGGCTCGAGTTCGGTGCGGGTGAGGGTCACGGTGGCGCCGAGCGCACGCAGGTTTTTTTCCAGGAGTTCGGCGGTGTGCAGGGTGAGGTCGCCTTCCTGCACCGGAATGGTATCCTCGCCGATCTTGTAGTAGCGCTGTTCCCGGTTGGCCCACCGTCCCCCGATATGACCGGGATCGATGGCGATGTGGATGCCCCGGAGAGGTTGGGTCTCGTTGGGCTCCAGCGGCGGCATTTCCCAGGGCGTTTTCCAGTAGCGGGGAATGTCGGCGGGTTTGCGCCGGTCGGACAGGAAATACAGGTCGTAGTAGCCGGCGTCGGGATAATTGGACTGTTTCAGGATGCGGACCCGGTCGGGCCAGACCTGGAGGAAAGGCCGGTAGTCTTCGGGTTTTCGCGCGTAGCAGTGATCCAGCAGGTGCACGAACTCGTCCCGGGTGATGGTGCGCTGGTAGGGATCGAGGAGCGTCCAGTCGGGCACGCCGCCCATCTGGGCGAGGATCGGCGGTGGTGGAGGGGGAGGCGGCGGCAGCGGCGGCCCGTAGATCTCGGGATCGAGGACGACGGGTGACGTGGCGAAGGCCCCGGGGTCGGTCGGGGAGTTGGCGGTGCCGGGGTGGGGGCCGGTGAGTCCGGCGACAGCCGCAAGGGCCAGGAGCCGGCAAAGGATCCTGCCAAATCGCCGACGATCGGTCCGGCATTTCGAGGGAGAGATGGCGTCGGAGTGTTTCAGCGAGGAGACCGGGGGTTGGACGTTCGCGGCGAGGAAACGGTTGCGGCAGGGACAATCCCGGCGGAGAAAAGGTTGCGACCGGGGCGGGGACAACGCGAATTAAATCATGCTCAGGATCTTGTTTCTAGGAGATATCGTTGGCGAGCCGGGCCGGAAGGCGGTGATTGCCCGGCTACCGGAAATTCGGCGGGAGCAGGAGATCGATTTCGTGATCGCCAACGGGGAGAACGCCGCCGGCGGGCGCGGCATCACCCCGAAGATCAGTATCGACCTGCTGCGGGCCGGTATTGCGGTGATTACGCTCGGGGATCATGCCTGGGATCAGGCGGAGATCGTTCCCTACATGGACACGGAACCTCGCCTGCTGCGCCCGATGAATTATCCGGAAGGCACGCCGGGCCAGGGTTCGGTGGTGCTGGAGACGGCGAAGGGAAAGGTCGGGGTGATCAACGCCCAGGGACGAACCTTCATGCAGCCGCCGCTGGAAAATCCCTTCCTCGGGGTGGCGGCGGAGGCCGAGCGCCTGCGAAGCGAGGAGGGCGCCGAGATCGTGTTCGTGGATTTCCACGCCGAGACCACCAGCGAGAAGATCGCCCTCGGCCGGGCCCTGGACGGCCGGGTTTCCGCGGTGGTGGGGACCCACACCCACGTGCAGACCGCCGACGAACAGGTGTTCCCGGGAGGGACGGCCTTCCTTTGCGACGCGGGGATGTGCGGACCGCTGAATTCCGTGCTGGGCCGCCAGGTGGAAGCGATCGTGGAACGGTTCCAGACCTCCATGCCTCGCCGGTTTCCGGTGGCGCGGGGCACGGTGGGCATCCGCGGGGCGATCGTCGATGTCGATGAGAGCACCGGCAAGGCATTGAGCATCACGCGTTTCGCGGAAGATTTTGGGGAAGAATCCTGAGTTTTTGTGAGGATTACGAGGCCCCTGGAAAATCCGTCAAGATTTTTGCGGATTTCGCGGAGAAATTTTTTTGACAGTTGGAGGCGATCGGGTAGCTTGCGCGACGCTTCTGCCCAGATCTCGTTTGGAGCGCCCGCATTTGCCTCTTGAAAGACAGAGTCATGGGGGTGCTTTAGCGTTTTTTCGGATGGTGGCGGCTTGAAAACCGGCCCGGAATTCAACCCTCGGGAATCTTTCGGATCGGTCTTTCCCGTAGCTCTTGTAGCTCAGGGGTAGAGCACTTCCTTGGTAAGGAAGAGGTCACGGGTTCAAATCCCGTCAAGAGCTCCAGAAATCACTAACGGAATCGACCCAGAAGTAATCGCAATCCTCACGGCAGCAACCCCATCCGGCGAAGTCGGATTCAGGACCCTTTAACGAGAACGAACCAACTCCAACCAGTAAACAACCATGGCCAAAGAAGCATTCGAACGTAACAAGCCGCACGTCAACGTCGGGACCATCGGTCACGTTGACCACGGCAAGACCACGCTGACCGCTGCCATCACCACGACCCTCGCCGACAAGGGTTTCGCCAAGGCCAGTGCCTACGCCGACATCGATGCGGCTCCGGAAGAAAAGGCCCGTGGTATCACGATTTCCACCGCCCACGTCGAATACGAAACCGACAATCGCCACTACGCCCACGTCGATTGCCCCGGTCACGCCGACTATGTGAAGAACATGATCACCGGTGCCGCCCAGATGGACGGTGGTATCCTGGTGGTGAGTGCCGCCGACGGTCCGATGCCCCAGACTCGTGAGCACATCCTGCTCGCCCGTCAGGTGGGCGTGCCCGCGCTCGTGGTTTTCCTCAACAAGGTCGACATGGTCGATGACGAAGAGCTCCTCGATCT
>JAUIGT010000533.1 GCA_030432615.1 Verrucomicrobiia bacterium | reverse complement strand
GAGACCGGATTCCGCAAGACCGTGCAGTGGTATTTCGAGAACGACGCCTGGATCGAGCACATCGAACAGGGCACCTACCAGGGCCAGCGCCTCGGCTCCGGAGACTGACCCGCGCATTCAACCCTGTCAGGCCCGCGACCCGACCCTGTTGCCTCGTCCCACCGCCGCCCCCGCTGAAAACTGAAACCTTCCCCCTGAAAACTTTCTCCCCATGAAAGGCATCATCCTCGCCGGCGGCGCCGGCACCCGGCTCTATCCGCTCACCCTCGTGGCCTGCAAGCAACTGCTGCCGGTCTACGACAAGCCCATGATCTACTACCCGCTCTCCACCCTGATGCTGGGCGGGATCCGGGACATTCTCATCATCTCCACGCCCAAGGACGTTCCCATGTTCGAGCACCTGCTCGGTGACGGATCGAACCTCGGGCTCAACATCCAGTACGCGGTGCAACCCGAGCCCAAGGGCATCGCCCAAGCCTTCCTCATCGGGGAAAAGTTCATCGACGGCGATCCCTGCACGCTGATCCTCGGGGACAACATCTTCTACGGGAAACTCGACTTCTTCCGCCGCGCCCTGAGCCAGGAATCCGGCGCCTGCGTCTTCGGCTACCCGGTGCGCGATCCGGAACGCTTCGGCGTGGTGGAATTCGACGCGGACGGCAACGTCCTCAGCCTCGAGGAAAAGCCGGAGAAACCCAAGAGTCACTTCGCCGTGCCCGGCCTCTACGTCTACGACGACAAGGTGGTGGAACACACCAAGGCGCTCGCACCTTCCACCCGCGGTGAACTGGAGATCACCGACCTCAACGTCTCCTACCTGGAGAAAGGCCAGCTCCGCTGTGAACCGCTCGGTCGCGGCATCGCCTGGCTCGACAGCGGCACCCCGCAGAGCCTCCTCGAGGCCAGCCATTACATCGCCACCATCGAGAACCAGCAGAGCTACAAGATCGCCTGCATCGAGGAGATCGCCTTCGCCATGGGCTTCATCGACCAGGCCCAGTTCGAGATGGTCATCGCCGGGACCAAAAGCCCGGAATACCGCGCCTACCTGGAAATGGTGCTGCGGGAAAAAACCGAGGCTTGATCCCGCTTTCCGGAAGGCTCTCGGTGAAGAACCGATCGCCCGGTTCGTCCTCCCGGGGACCCTTCGGCCATCGGGGCGAAATTTCCCGCATTCAACCGCTCGCCCTTCCGGAATTTCCGGGTAAGGTGCCAGCCCGCTTTTTTCCTCTCCCGATCCTCCCGATTCCTCTCCCTCCTGCATGAAACGTTCCCGCCACCAGGCCGCCCAATCCGACCCGCGCCTCTTCGCCCCCGGTCAACGCTGGATCAGTGAAACGCAGCCGGAACTCGGGCTCGCCCTGGTGGTCTCCTGCGACTTTTCCCAGGTCAAGGTCTACTACCCCGCCGCCAACGAGACGCTCATCTACGCGGCCCGCAGCGCCCCGCTCCGCCGGGTGGCCTTCGAACCGGGGGACACCATCAAGAACCACGCCGGAGAGACTTTCGTGGTGGCCTCGATTCGCGAGGAGGAAAAGCGCATCGTCTACATCGACGCCGACGGCAACGAGATGCCGGAAAGCGAGCTGCTCGACACCCTCAGCGTGCAGCGGCCGGAGTCGCGCATCCTCGCCGCCCACATCGACGAGCCGAATCTCTGGCGCCTCCGCCAGCAGGCGCTGGAGAATCGCCACATGGCGCGCGCCCACCGTGCCCGCGGCCTCGTCGGCGGGCGCATCTCGCTGATCCCGCACCAGCTCTACATCGCCAACGAGGTCTCCTCGCGGATCGCGCCGCGCGTGCTCCTCGCGGACGAGGTCGGTCTCGGGAAAACGATCGAGGCCTCGCTCATCCTGCACCGCCTCCACATTTCCGGGCGCGCCCAGCGGGTGCTCATCCTGGTTCCCGACGCCCTCGTGAACCAGTGGTTCGTGGAACTGTTCCGCCGCTTCCACCTTTCGTTCGCGATCTACGACGAGGAACGGGCCGCCGCCATCGAGTCGAATACCGACGCGGATGGTGAGAAGAAATCGGAGGCGCCTCCCGCCAATCCCTTCTTCGACGATCAGCTGATCATCGCCCCGATCTCCTGGATCGAGGATAATCCGAAACGCGCCGTCCAGGCCTCCGAAGGCAACTGGGACCTGGTCATTGTCGACGAGGCCCACCACCTCGAATGGACCCCCACCCAGTCCAGCCCCGGCTACGACGCCGTCGCCGCCATCGCGGAGAAGACGCCCGGCCTGCTCCTGCTGACGGCCACGCCGGAACAGCTCGGCCGCGAGGGCCACTTCGCCCGGTTGCGCCTGCTCGATCCCGACCGCTTTTCGGACCTCGACGAGTTCATCGAGGAATCGAATCACTACCAGGAAGTCTCGCGCCTCGCCGACCGACTCCGCTCCGGCGACGACCTCGGGGATGACGAGAAGAAACTGCTCGAGGAAAAACTCGGGAAGGACGCGATCGAGAGCCTCGCCGCCAACGACACCCTCCAGAACCGGGCCGAACTCACCGCCCAGCTCGTCGATCTGCACGGAACCGGCCGGGTCATGTTCCGCAACCGCCGCCAGGTGCTGGCCGGCTTTCCCCAGCGCGTCGCCCACCTCTGGCCGCTGGATGTCGAGCCGGGCATCGCCGACGACGCCATCACTTTCGAGGCGCGGATCGACTGGCTCTCCGACCTGCTCACCCGGATGCCGGACGAGAAATTTCTCCTCATCGGCCACAGCCGCGAGTTGGCCGAGCGCATCGAGGAAGCCCTTCGCGAGAAGATCAGCGCCACCGCCGCGGTGTTCCACGAGGGCCTCAGCCTGATCCAGCGCGACCGCAACGCCGCCTGGTTCGCCGAACCCGCCGAGGAAGGCGGCGCCCGCCTGCTGATCTGTTCCGAGATCGGGAGCGAGGGACGGAATTTCCAGTTCGCCCATCATCTCGTGCTCTTCGATCTGCCGGACGATCCCGCCCTGCTGGAGCAGCGCATCGGCCGGCTCGATCGCATCGGCCAGACCGCCGACATCCACATCCACGTCCCCTACGTGCCCGGATCACCCGAGGACTTGTGGGCGCACTGGTATCACGAGGGCGTCAACGCCTTCCAACAGACCCTGCACGGTTCCGCCGCCATACACCGGGCCTTTCACGACGAGATCGCCGGCCTCGCGGAGAGTGGCAACTGGGAGGATGCCCGCGACGACCTCCTCGACCGTACCCGGGCCTTCAAGGAACAGCTCGACAAGGACCTCGAGGCCGGCCGCGATCACCTGCTGGAGATGAGTTCCTTCGACCGCGACCAGGGCGAGCGGCTCTCGTCCGACATCGACGATTTCGACCACGACTGGAAGCTGGAGAAATACATGCTCCGGCTCTTCGACCATTTCGGTGTCACCGTCGAGGACCTCCGCGACCGCGAATACCTGCTCAAACCCGAGCACCTCTTCTCCGCCGACGTCTTCCCGGGGCTGCCGGCCGAGGGCATGTCCATCACCTTCGATCGCGAGCAGGCCCTCGCCCGCGAGGAACTCGGGTTCTTCACCTGGGATCACCCCATGGTCACCAGCGCCACCGAGATGCTCCTGGCCTCGGAACGCGGCAACGCCGCCTTCGTGTTCGTCGCCGGCGCCCGCAAGCAGGCGCTTCTCCTCGAGGTCGTCTGCGTGCTGGAGTGCATCGCCCCCGAGAAACTCCACGCCGATCGATTTCTCCCGCCCCAACCGGTTCGCGTGGTCGTGGATCACGACGGCAACGACCGCACCCAGTCCCCCGAGGCCAAGCTGCTCGGGAAGGGCAAGGCCGTGCCCGGTCCCTCCGGATTCCTCCAGCAGAAGGCCGCGCCGCTCAAGGCGATGGTTCCCAAGATCCTCACCGCCGCCGAGGGCATCGCCGAGAAGGAAGCCGTCGGACTCCGCGAGACCGCCGCCGAAGCCATGCACGAACAGCTCGACGCCGAGCTGGCCCGCCTGGAAAAGCTCCGGGAAATGGGGCACCCCGTTCCCGAGTCGGAAATCGCCGCCCTCAAGGAGGAACGCGACTCCCTCGACGAGCATCTCCGCCATGCCCGCCTCCGCGTCGATTCCGTGCGCCTGGTGCTGGCGGGCGTGAGTTGAGAAGAGGACGGGTGACAACCCTGTTACCCTTCTGAACCCGCGATTTGAAAATTTGCCCGGGCGACAGGATTGTCGCCCCTCCTTTCCTTCATGTCCGACGCCCCCCTCACGCCCGCCCAGCTCGCCAAGGAAATTGGCCGGCGCCGCACCTTCGCGATCATTTCCCACCCCGACGCGGGGAAGACCACGCTGACGGAAAAGCTGCTGCTCTAC
>JAUIGT010000532.1 GCA_030432615.1 Verrucomicrobiia bacterium | reverse complement strand
ACACCTGGTTCGACGATGCCCGGAACCAGACCGTCGTCGGCGCCTACTACGTTTACGTCAGGCGGAAGTGACGCTGTGAACGTAGGCCAGCGACTCCCGTCGCGGCGGTGGGCCGAAAAGGAGCGCATGCCGATGCTGCCGCGACAGGAGTCGCGGGCCTACACCACTTCCATCATTCTCGCTATCCTCACTCGTCGGCGAAGTCGGCTGCGGCGGGCATGGAAGCTCCACGCTCCAAGCCCCTCGCCCCAAGCCTCCTACAAATTCAGCTTCTTCATCTCCTCGACCGCGAAGTCTGCGGCGCGGGCGGTGAGAGCCATGTAGGTCAGGGAAGGATTCACGCAGCTGGCAGAGGTCATGCAGGCACCGTCGGTGACGAAGACGTTTTTCACCGCGTGGACCTGGTTGTGCCCGTTGAGAACGGAAGTCTTCGGGTCGCGGCCCATGCGCGCGGTGCCCATCTCGTGAATGGCGGTGCCGGGATAGGATTCGTTGTCGAAGGTCTTCACGTCGACGAGGCCGGCCGTTTCCAGCATCTCGGCGGCGTCGTTCTTCATGTCCTCGCGCATCTTCTTCTCGTTCTCCCGGAACTCGGCGTCGAAGACGACGACGGGCATGCCCCACTTGTCGGTGGCCTCGGGATCGAGATACATGCGGTTCTCATGATACGGCAGCGTCTCGCCGAATCCGCCAAAACCCATCGTCCACGGGCCGGGCTCGGTGAGGGCTTCCTTGAACTCGGCGCCGAACTGGTGCTCGGCGATGTTGCGTTCCCAGCCCTGGCGGCTGGCGCCTCCCTGGTAGCCGAAGCCGCGCAGGTAGTCGCGCTTGTCATCCCCGATGTTGCGGAAACGCGGCACGTAGATCCCGTTGGCGCGACGGCCGTAGTAGTAGCGGTCCTCGCCGCCTTCCCAACGACCGCGCGCGCCGGCGCGGAAGTGATGATCCATGAGGTTGTGACCGAGCTCGCCGGAATCGTTGCCAAGCCCGTTAGGAAACCGGTCCGACTTGGAATTCATCAGCAGTGCGGTCGAGGCCATCGCGCTGGCGCAGACGAAGACCACCTTGGCAAAAAATTCACGGTCCTCCATCGTCTTGGCGTCGCGAATGCGCACGCCGGTGGCGCGTTGGGTGGCGTGATCATAGACGATTTCCCGAACCACCGAATCGGGCCGCAGGGTCAGGCGCCCGGTGGCCACGGCTGCTGGCAGGGTGGCCGACTGGGTGCTGAAGTAGGCACCGAAGGGACAGCCGCGGATGCAGCGATTCCGATACTGGCAGGGAGCGCGGCCGACGGCGGCCTGTTCCTGGGTGATCTGCGAGAGGTTGGCCACCCGGCCGATGGTCATGTGGCGACCCGGAAATTCCTTTTCGATCCGTTTCCGGACCTCCTTCTCCAGGTAATACATCTCCATCGGCGGGAGAAATTCGCTGTCCGGCAATTGCGGCAGCCCGAGCGCTTCCCCGGAGATACCGGCGAATTTCTCGACGTAGGAATACCAGGGCGCGATGTCGGCGTAGCGAATCGGCCAGTCGATGGCGATGCCCTCCTTGGCGTTGGCCTCGAAATCGATGTCGCTGAGCCGATAGCATTGCCGACCCCACATGATGGATTTTCCGCCGACAATGTCGGGTCGATACCAGTCGAAGCGTTTCTCCTCCTTGTAGAGTGAATCGACATCCTTGAACCAGTATTTGGTGGTCCACTCGTTGTAGGGATAGTCGCGCGCCAGTTTCGGATGCGTCTCCTTCTGCTCGACGGTGATCCGTCCGTTGTAGTTCGAGTCCCAGGGCGGCTGCATCGCCGTCTCGTAGCCGGCGATGTGGGGAAGATCCTTGCCGCGTTCCAGCATGAGGACGCGCAGGCCCTTATCGGTGAGTTCCTTGGCGGCCCAGCCGCCGGAGACGCCCGAGCCTACGACGATGGCGTCGTAGGTGTTTTCCTGGTCTGCCTTGATGTTCAGGTTGGCCATGGTGGAGGAAAGGTTGGAGGAAGTAGGGGGTAGGATTCAGCGAAGCGCCCAGGTTTTCTGGCCTTCCTTCAGCGGGATGTCGCCCTCGAAACGGCCGGGAACGGCCACGTAGTCCAGCGCCTTGGTGGCGCCGATCTCCGAGGTGAAATAGCCGGTCACGGTCAGCTCGCGCACCTGGCGGAAGAAGGGCTGGTTCGACTTGATGAGTTCCTTCACCATCTGGTTTTTCGCCTCGGCGTCGAGTTCCACGAAGCCTTTCTGGTGCGCCGCCCGGCTGTCGGCGTCGAGCTTCTCCAGCCCGGCGTAGAAGAACTGCTGGTCCTCGAACTCGTAGCAGTCGCGCACCACCCGGATGATGAATTCCTCGACCTTTGCCGCCTTGGCCCCGGGGGTGTCGGTATCGGGAATGATGACGTCGGCCAGTTCGGCGAGCTGAGCCCGTTGGGCGTCGCTGACTTCGAGGCTGGCGCCCTTGTTCAGCACCTGGCCCATCAGCCCGGCGGTGACTTGCGTGGAGAGCGCTCCGCCCAGCAGGATGGAGAGCCGTTGAATCGATTCGCGGCGATTGATCATGGGGTGGGTGGGGAAAACCAGCCCACCAATGAACGGGAAATCGTTCCTCGGGTCAAATTCAATGCGGCACTCGGCACTTCGCCGCAGAATGTTCAGCCAACAGGGTAGGGTTCGGGACCTGACCCTGTTGAGTCTTTGGCGATTCAGGCCAGCAGCTTGTCGACCACCTTGCCGGCGACGCCGGTGAGACGAAAGTCGAGGCCCTGGGAGCGAACGCTGAGTTTCTCGTGATCGAAACCGAGCAAGTGGAGAATCGTCGCGTGGAGGTCGTGAACGTGGATCCTGTCCTCGGTCACGTTGAACCCGAACTCGTCGGTGGCGCCGAGGGTCTGGCCGGTCTTGATGCCGCCGCCGGCGAGCCACATGGTGAAGGCGTTGGGGTGATGATCGCGTCCGTCGTTGCCGCCCTGGACCATGGGAGTGCGGCCGAATTCGCCGCCCCAGATGACGAGGGTGTCGTCGAGCAGGCCGCGTTGTTTGAGATCGGTGATGAGCGCGGCGCTGGCGCGATCGGTTTCCCCGCACTGCTGCTTGAGGCCCTTGGTGAGGTTTCCGTGGTGATCCCAGGCTTCGTGGTGGATCTGGACGAAACGCACCCCGCGCTCGACGAGGCGGCGGGCGGTGAGACAGGCGTTGGCGTAGGAGCTTTCGCCGGGTTTCGCTCCATAGAGATCGAGGGTCTCTGGAGTTTCGCGGGCGATATCGACGGCCTCGGGCGCGACGCGCTGCATCCGGTAGGCGAGTTCGTAGGAACTGATCCGGGTGGAGATTTCCGGATCGCCGACGAGGCCGAGCCGCTGCTCGTTGAGGGCACGGATGCCATCGAGGGTGTCGCGCTGGAAGGCGTCGTCGATACCCTCGGGGTTCGAGAGATAAAGGACCGGGTCACCGACGCTGCGGAAAGGCACGCCGGCGTAGGCGGTCGGCAGGAAACCGCAGCCGTGATTGTTCGCGCCGCCGCTGGCGCCTTTCTTGCCGGTGGAGAAGACGACGAAACCGGGCAGGTCCTGGTTTTCCGATCCGAGTCCGTAGGTGGTCCACGATCCCATGCTGGGCCGGCCGAACTGTTGCGACCCCGTGCTCATGAAGATCTGGGCCGGCGCGTGATTGAAGGCGTCGGTGACCATCGATTTCACGATGCAGAGATCGTCGGCGATGGCGGCGGTGTGGGGGAGCAGCTCGGAGATCTCGGCCCCGCTCTCGCCATGACGGGAGAACTGGTATTTCGGTCCGAGCAGGGTGCTGTTGGGCGAGATGAAGGCGGCGCGATAGCCTTCCAGCAGCTCGGCCGGCGGGAGTTTGCCGTCCCACTTGGACAGCTCCGGTTTGTGGTCGAAAAGCTCGAGATGACTGGGTGCGCCGCCTTGGAAGAGGAAAATGACCCGCTTCACCTTTGCGGCGAACTGCGGTTCCTTCACCGCCAGCGGATTGGCGGAACCCGAAGCGGCCGAGGCGAAATCGCGACCGAGCAGGGAACCGAGGGCGATGCTGCCGAGCCCGACGCCGCAGTCGCGGAAGAACCAGCGGCGGGTCTGGAAGCGCCGGTGCTCTTCGAGGAGTTCGGGGAGGTGTTTCATGGGAATGGGGGGCAGGTTTTCAACCTGCCGGCTGAGGTTGAGAGGCAGATTGCAAATCTGCCCCACATTTCATTCTTTCGTAAATGTTTCATCGAGGTTCAGCAGCACCCGAGCGGCCAGGGTCCAGGCGGCGAGGTTGGCGTTGCCATTCTCCGAAGCGCTGACGGCCTTGGCATCGAGTTCGCCACTCGCGACGCGCTGGCGTTGCCGATCC
>JAUIGT010000531.1 GCA_030432615.1 Verrucomicrobiia bacterium | reverse complement strand
CCAATCCGGCACCTTCCACAGCATCGGATCCGGCTGGGCCAACGCCGCCAACACCCCGTGGCGGCTCTACAAGCACTTCAACCACGAGGGCGGCATCAACTCTCCCTGCATCGTCCACTGGCCGGCCGGCATCGACGCCGACCTCGCGGGCAGTCTGAACCACACCCCCGCCCACCTCATCGATCTCCTGCCCACCCTGGCCGGAATCGGCGGCGCGTCCTTCGATGGTCCCGGCGTGAATCTTCTCTCGTTGATTGCCGGTACCGACTCCGCACCGCGCCCCCTCTTCTTCGAGCACGAGGGCAACCGCGCGGTGCGCGAAGGAAACTGGAAACTCGTCGCCCTTCGCGACCAGCCCTGGGAACTTTACGATTTCTCCCGAACCCGAACCGAGTTGACCGACATCGCCGCCGACCATCCCGAGATCGTGAAACGCCTCTCCGACGCCTGGGAAGACTGGGCAGCGGAAAACCAGGTCACCCCCTTGCCCGACGACTACCAGGTCGATTATCTTCGCAAAACCGCCGACTGAACCCCTGATGCGCCTACTCTCGCTTCTCCTTCCCGCTTGCCTGTGCTTCCTCGGGATACCGGCGCAAGCCGCCGACGACTCCCGTCCCAACTTCCTCTTCATCTATGCCGACGATCTCGGCTGGGGGGACATCGCCTGCCACGGGCATCCCCACATCCTGACGCCGAACCTCGACCGGATGGCGAAGGAGGGGACCGACTTTCACCAGTTCACCGTCGTGAATCCCGTCTGCTCCCCGAGCCGGACCGGGATCGTCACCGGCCAGTTCCCGTCGCGTCTCGGTGTGCACCAGCATTTTTCCAGCCACACCCAGAACGAGGAGCGCGGCATGCCCGACTGGCTCGATCCCCGGGTGCCCCTCCTGCCCCGAATCCTGAAGGAAGCCGGCTACCGCACCGGTCACTACGGCAAGTGGCACCTCAGCGGCGGCGGCATCTCCGACGCGCCTTCCCCCAACGCCTACGGCTACGACGACGCGGCGACCTGGACGGGCGGCGACCGGCACGTCTTCGACGGAACCTCCTACGCAAGAATGGAGCAGGAAGGCGGCGCTCACGACCAGCATGCCGCCTCCTTCCTCAGCGTGGCCGCCACCGATCACGCGCTGAAGTTCATCCGCGACGCCCATGACCGGGAAGCGCCCTTCTACGTCAATCTCTGGCTCCACGAAACCCATCACCTGGTGTCCGCCACCGAGGAGGACAAGGCACCCTACCCGGACATCGAGGAACCCCACCGCACCTACTATGCCGCCGTCACTCGCGCCGACCGACAGGTGGGCCGACTGCTGGACCTGCTCGACGAGCTCGACCTCGCCGAGGACACCCTGGTGATCTTTTCCAGCGACAACGGCCCCGAGAATTCCCATGACCAGCCCGGCCAGAAATTCTACTACAGCCAGGGCGTCACCGGCGGACTTCGAGGGAGAAAACGGAGCCTGTTGATGGGCGGGGTCAACGTGCCCTTCCTCGTCCGCTGGCCCGGCAAGGTGCCCGCCGGGCGTGTCGATCGGGAAACTCCCATCGCCGCGGTCGATGTCTTGCCGACCTTCCTGGAGATCGCCGGACTCGAGACTCCCGAGGGATTTCGCGGCGACGGGGAAAGCATTCTCGCGGCCCTGAAGGGCAAACCCTTCGAGCGAACCAAGCCCGTTTTCTGGTGGTGGCCCGGCAAACACGGCGGCGACGACTGGCCCACCTGGGCGATGCGCGACGGCCGCCACGTCCTCATCGTGGACGAGACCGAGCAGCAGAAGGAACTCTACGACGTCATCACCGATCGTGAGCAAGCAACCGACCTCGCCGCGGCGAACCCGCAACGCGTGGGCACGATGTGGAGCGCCATCGAGGCATGGCGATCGGAATTGCCGACCGAGATCGATCCCACCCTCCAGACGAGCGAGCCGCCCAGGAACTCCCCCGCCACCGGGAATCGACCGCGGCTGACGCGCGAGGAGATGTTCGCGAAAAAGGATCGCGATGGTGACGGTCAACTGACGCGGGAAGAGTATCTCCACCGCTTTCCCGATCAGGAAGAAGGCAAACGCCGCTTCCCGGGTTTCGATGACAATGGCGACGGGGTCCTCAGTCGCGAGGAGTTCGTGACGCCCGGGAAGAAGTGAGCATTCGCTTTCACCCGCGTATGCCAGCGAGTCCTGCCGCGGCTAATTCCTTCGCGGTTCTGCCGCGGCAGGACTCGCGGGCCTACGATTCTTTCCTCCTTCCATTCACTCGACAGCGCCCCCGGTCGCTGCCAGATTCCGCCACCATGAAAGCCGACTTTCTCACCCGCCGCTGCCTGGCGCTTTCCCTCGTCTTTTTCTCCGGGATCGCATTCGCCCAGGCCGAACCGCAGTTCACCGATCCCTTCACCGCCGACGCCAAGGTGCCTGAGCGCCGGGCCATGCGCGGAGACTGGCAGATCGCGGAAGGGATCGCCCAATGCACCCAGGACGACGCGCTCTACAAGAAGTACAAAGACCACGGCCCCATCATCTTCTACGATCTCGCCACCAGCGACGCGACCTTCCACTACGCCTTCAAGCCCGAGGGCTGCAAGTCGGTGGTCTTCACCCTCAACAACGAGGACGGCCATGTCTTCCGTTTCGTGACCAGCCCCGAGCGCGGCACCAACTTCCGCGCCTTTCCTCCCAGCGACGATCACAAGTCCATTGCCACCCACCGGGCCGACGACTGGAACCTCGTCGAAGGCGAGTGGACGGAGGTCGAGGTCGAGATGAAGGGCGACACCGCGATCGTCACCTTCGGCGATCATGATCCGATCGAGGTGAAGCACGCGACCTACGCCAAGTCGAAGACCAATTTCAGCATCGGCTTCAGTTTCGGTTCCCTGGCGGTAAAAGGCGTCGAGGTCACGAAATAGCCCGAGAGCAAGAATCAAGAGGGTCGAGTCCGACGCCATACCCTATTGGGTCGCCCCACTGTCCCGGTCGGACGTGGCGTGTTCACGCGGCCGATCGTCCCATGATCCGCGGTCATTTGCGGTTACGTTGAGGAGACCCAAGAAATGATTCTTTCCTTCCAACTCCCGCGCCCAACCGGCTTCGCCACGATCCTGGCATGCGCCCTGGCGGCGACCGCCTCTGCGAATCCCCCGCGCGAAGGCACCGATGGCAGTGCCTACTTCGAACGGCACATCCGCCCGATCCTGGTTTCCCGATGCTACGAGTGCCATTCCGAGGCCGAGGAAACCCAGAAGGGCGGCCTGCTGCTCGATCGCGAGCGGGGCTGGCTGGAAGGCGGCGAGACCGGAAAAGCGGTGGTCCCGGGCAATCTGGAGGCGTCCCTCCTGGTGGCGGCGATTCGCCGTCACGACGAGGACATCGCCATGCCGCCCAAGGAACCGCTGCCGGAAAAGGAAGTAACTCTCCTGGAACAGTGGATTCTCCGCGGCGCACCCGGCCCGGCCGAGGACATGGGGGAGACGGAGTTTTCCCAGCTCGGCGACCAGGAATACCTGTTCGGCAAGGCCGGGGATCACTGGGCCTTCCAGCCGGTCGATGCCGGGGAACCTCCGGTCGCCGACGACCCGAACTGGAACCGGACCGCCATCGACCGCTTCGTTTTCGCCACCCTGCGGGAAAACGGGATCGATCCCTCCCGCCGAGCCCCGGACGCGGTATTGACCCGTCGGCTCGCCTACGATCTCACCGGCCTGCCGCCACGCCCCGCGCACTTCGATCTCGCCATCGATGCGTTGGTCGAGCAACTCCTCGATTCCCCGCACTTCGCCCGCCTGTGGCTGGACGTGGCGCGCTACGCCGATACCGCCAGCACCTATCGTCCAGACACCAAGACGCCTCACTATTATCCCTACGCTTTCACCTATCGGGACTACGTCATCGACGCCTTCAACGCGGACAAGCCCTACGACCAGTTCATCCGCGAACAACTGGCCGCGGACCTGATGGATTTCCCGAAGGACGCGCCCGAGCAGGCCGCGCTCGGTTTCATGGGCGTCTCCCCGATCCGCAACAAGTCGGCCGATTTTGTCGATGACGTGATCGACGCCACGACCCGCGGTTTCCTGGGCCTGACCGCCGCCTGTGCCCGCTGCCACGATCACAAGTTCGAGCCCATCCCCACTGCGGATTACTACTCGCTCTACGGGGTGTTCAGTTCGGTGGAACGGCCCGAGCCCTGGAAAATCGAGGATTTCCCCAGGATCCGTGGCTACGATCCAGCCAAGACGGTGGCCGACGAATACGCCGAGGCTCGCACCGCCATCGATCGGGAAATCGAGGAGGCCGGCAGCAAGAAGAAGAAAGGCAACAACCGGTCGGTGGCGGAATCGAT
>JAUIGT010000530.1 GCA_030432615.1 Verrucomicrobiia bacterium | reverse complement strand
TGTAGATCGGGGTTCGAACGGTCTGTCCCGCCACCGGCGGGAATCAGTTTCCGCGAACGATAATGAGCCTGACTCGCACAGATGGCGGAGTCATCAATCCCACCCTCTCCGCCATTTTCCTGCGGAGCCCGTTTCCTCCGTCAGGAAAGCCACGACTCCGGCGTTTTCTTCCCGGTTACTCTGTGGTTTTCTATCCGCATCCGGATGGTCGATCCCGTTCCTTTCTCCATGAGACTGTCGCTTTTCTCCTTGGCTTTCGCCCTGTTCGCCCTGGCCTCGAGTCCTTCCGGGGCGTTCGACGCGCCGCTGGTTCCGTTTTTCGAGCAGCACTGCTACGAATGCCACGACGACCTGACGGCGGAGGGCGGGCTCGATCTTTTTGCGGTCGGCACGGAACTGGCCGATCCGGCTACGATGGAGAAATGGGTGCGGATTTTCGACCAGGTCGACCAGGGCATCATGCCGCCCGAGGGCGAGCCGCGACCGGAAACTGAAGCGAAGGCGGCTTTCCTGAAATCGCTCGAGGACAGCCTGGTCGCGGCGCACGAAGCGGAAAAGGGAACGGTGCTTCGGCGGCTCAATCGCCGGGAGTATGAGAACACGATGAACGATCTTTTCGGCACCCGCCTCGATCTGGCGAACCTGCTGCCGCCCGATGGCCTCGCGGACGGATTCGATACCGTGGGGGAGGCGCTCAGCCTGTCCAGCGTGCAGTTGGAGCGCTACCTGGAGGCGGCCGATGCGGTCATCGAGGCGGCCATCGAAAAGCGGGCGGCGCCTCCGGAGGTCCAGGTCATCTCGGCCAACTACCTCGATTCGCGCGACAGTGAGAAATTTCTCGGAAAGACCTGGGGGAGGTCGAGCGACGGGGCGGTGGTGTTCTACCAGAAGACCGGTTATCCGGACGGGAGCCTTCGAGAGGCCAGCCCGAAACTGGCGGGTCACTACCGGATTCGCATCACCGGCTACGCCCACCAGTCGGATCGGCCACTGACCTTTTCGGTGACCGCCAAGACCTACAAGCGCGGCGCCGAGCAACCCACGCTCGGCTATTTTTCCCTGCCTCCCGGAAAGCCGACCACGGTGGAATTCGAATCGTGGATCGACGCCGGCTACCGCCTCGCCATCCAGCCGGAAACGCTTTTCGTGGACGGAAAAGAGTTTCGCGACACCGGTGCGCAGAACTGGACCGGTCCCGGCCTCGCGATCCAGGGCATCGAGTTGGAGGGACCGCTGGTGGAGGAGTTTCCCTCGCGCGGTCACCGGCTCCTCTATGACGGCTTGACTCGGCGGGAGGTGGAACCGAGCAATCCGTCGGCGAAGAAGAAATCCTGGTACGTGCCGCAGTTCGAGGTCGTGACCGACGATCCGCAGGGTGAGGCCGCGAGGGTTTTTCGACGGGTGGCGACGCTCGCCTTTCGTCGTCCCGTCGAGGAGGGGCAACTGGAACCCTACCTCGACCTCTTCGCGTCCGAACTGGCCGATGGCGCGACCTTCGACGAAGCGCTGCGGACGGGCCTCATCGCGATTTTCTGTTCCCCCGATTTTCTCTACCTGAGAGAGAATCCGGGAGGACTCGACGACCACCAGTTGGCCGCGCGACTGTCCTACTTCCTCACCCGAACGGCGCCGGACGAAACCTTGCGGGCGGCAGGCGAGGCCGGGCGCTTGAGCGGCGATCGCGATGGCCTCCTGGCTCAGGTCGATCGCCTCCTGGCCAAGCCGGATGCCGAGCGCTTCGTGGTCGATTTCACCGATGGCTGGCTGGACCTGCGCAACATCGAGTTCACCGCGCCCGACGCCCAGCTGTTTCCGGAGTTCGACCCGTATCTCCAGGAATCGATGCTGGACGAGAGCCGCGTCTATTTTCGTGAACTGATCGACCGCAACCTCCCGATCGGCCACCTCGTGAAATCCGATTTCGCGATGCTCAACGAGCGTCTCGCGGAGCACTACGGGATCGAGGGCGTCGAGGGACCGCAACTCCGCCGGGTCGCGCTTCCGGCCGACAGCGTCCGGGGTGGATTTCTCAGCCAGGGCAGTGTGCTCAAGGTCTCGGCCAACGGTACCAACACCTCCCCGGTGCTGCGCGGAGCCTGGGTGCTCGAACGCATCATGGGCGTGACCCCGCCGCCGCCTCCGCCCGCGGTGCCGGGAGTGGAGCCGGACATCCGGGGCGCGACGACGCTGCGACAGTTGCTGGAGAAACACCGCAACCTGGAAAGCTGTCAGGGCTGCCACCAGTTGATCGATCCGCCGGGATTCGCGCTGGAGAATTTCGATCCCATCGGCGGATGGCGCGACGCCTACCGGACCATCGGCGGGGAGGGAGAGAAACCCGACGTCACCGTGAAGGGGCGCGGCGTGCGCTATCGCATCGGCCTGCCCGTGGACCCGTCGGGCGAGTCCCGGGACTACGGGGCTTTCGAGGGCTATCTGCAGTTCCGCGACCAACTGGCCGGTGACGAGATCCGGCTGGCCGGGAACCTGGCCGAGAAGCTGCTGACCTTCGCCACTGGCCGGGAGATGGGATTCTCCGATCGGCACGAAATCGATCGCCTTGCCCAAGCGGCGGTCGCCGAGGGACAAGGGGTGCGCGACCTCCTTCGCGCCGTGGTCGCCAGCGAGATTTTCCGGCACAAGTAAAGGAGATCGATCCGAATTTTTCCCGCCCATCCTCATGAACTCGTTCCATATCGCCTCCAAGATTGCCCT
This sequence comes from Verrucomicrobiia bacterium, assembly GCA_030432615.1. Taxonomy (GTDB): domain Bacteria; phylum Verrucomicrobiota; class Verrucomicrobiia; order Verrucomicrobiales; family DEV007; genus JAEUHH01. Next base: position 1,632 of record JAUIGT010000530.1, on the reverse strand, counting down.
CGATCGGCGCCGATTCCTCAAGGGCCTCGGCGTCGGCATTTCCCTTCCGTTGCTCGATGCGATGCGCCCGGCCTTCGCCGTTCCCGGTTCCGTTTCCGGACCGCCCAAGCGCTTCGTGGCCATGTGTGCCGGGCTGGGCTTTCACGCTCCGTTCCTGGTGCCGGAAAAATCGGGACGCGACTTCGAGCTGACACCCTACCTCGAACTGCTGAAGGATCATCGCGACGACTTCACCGTTCTCTCCGGACTTTCCCATCCGGAGCAGAACGGCAACAACGGTCACGCCTCGGAACTGACCTGGCTGACTTCGGCGAAGCGACCCGGCCTCGCCGGATTCAAGAACACCATCTCGATCGACCAGGTCATTGCCAGCCGCATCGGACTGGAGACGCGCTACCCTTTCCTGGCGCTTTCCAACAGCAGCAGTTCGCTGTCCTGGACCGATAGCGGGGTGGAGATTCCCGGGGAATCGTCGCCGGCGCGACTGTTCGAGCAGCTTTTCATCGAGGGCACCCGGGCCGAGAAGGCGCAGCAGGTGAAGAATCTCAAGCGCGGAAAGAGCATTCTCGACACCGTGCGAGGCGAAGCTCAGCGGCTCCATCGCGAACTCGGGCATCGCGACCAGGAAAAACTGGACGAGTACCTGACCTCGGTCCGCGACCTGGAGTCGCGGCTGCAGGTTTCCGAGGGCTGGATCGAGAAACCCAAGCCGATGGTGGATGTCGAGCCGCCGAAGGACATCGAGGACAAGAACGACGCCATCGGCAAGCAGCGGCTCATGTACGACCTGATCGCGCTGGCCCTGCAGACCGATTCCACCCGCACCATCACCTATCGGATCGGCGGCATGAACGCGGTCCCGACCATCGAGGGCGTGACCCAGGATTGGCACAACCTGTCCCACCACGGTCGCGACGAAAAGAAGATCGATGAACTCAAGATCATCGAGAGCGAGGAGTTCAAGGCCTTGAACGATTTCCTCGCCCGGCTCAAGTCGCAAAAGGAAGAGGGTGGCAGCCTGCTCGATCAAACCATGGTGCTCTACGGTTCCAACCTCGGCAATGCGAGCAGTCACAGCTGGCGCAACCTCCCGCTCCTGCTCGCCGGTGGCGGTTTCCGTCACGGCCAGCACCTGGCGCACGATCCCGAGAACAACACCGAGTTCGCCAATCTCTTCGTCCAGCTGGCGCAACAGATGGGCGTGGAGATCGAGTCCTTCGGCAGCAGTTCGAAGCCGGGGATCAGCGGGCTGGAGGTGAGTTGATTTTTGGCGTCACCGCCGTTTCCAGAGACGGTATGGCATGAGGAACTCCGGGGCGAGCGAAGCGAATCCAAAGGAAATCCGTGCCGGAATTCTCGAACAATCCGGATTTCATCACGGATGGTCTCGGATCGATCACGGACGATCACGAATTTCTTCCCAAGCGGCGAATTGCCACATGATCTCGCCCAACGGTGGAGAGCCCGCGCGGACTCGGATTCATACGAGATTTGGAAAATAATCTGACGATTTTCGGAGTCAGTTTTTCCCGGGACGAGGCGCGAGGAGGAAGCGATGCGGGCATCGTGACCGACGAGCAACGAAGGCAGCGGGGAAAAGTGGCCCGAATGGTTCAAGAAAGCCGCAGGCCT